>NZ_JBITPH010000049.1:0-158025 GCF_050467685.1 Paenibacillus sp. NRS-1782 | reverse complement strand
GTTCTTTCCTTTGCGCGTTTTTCCCGTCTATTTCTTCTTCAAAACCTACCTGTTGAATGGCTGATTCAAATTCAGCGCGTTCTTCTTCAGAGTACCTCTGGTTTTATTAATTAAATTACTTATTATGGTTAATCAACAGGCGTGTTAGTATAGTTTACTATTTAAACATTGTACTCATTTTCATAATAAGTCTATTTATTTTAAATACCTTATTTCACCAAGTAGAAAACGATGTACTCTATGTTCTATCAGGCTGTGGTATTCTAACTATTGATATTATGATCATCTTTGTATACGACAAAATGATTGAAATGGTTAGATTGAAGAATGAAAAGCACCAGTTACAAAAGCATATAGAATTGTGGGGTAACAGTTATGTAAGAACGAAACACTCATTTAATAGAATTAAAAGAATCATACATGATACTAAAAAACAGTTGGTGTACATCCGGGTTTGCATAATGGAGCAACAATTCGACGAAGCAATAACAAATATTAATACAACTTTGGAAGATATAAATTCAGCTTGTTTACGGATTGCTACGGGAAATCTTGTCATTGATGCCTTGGTTAGTCACGCGCTCAATATTGCTAACGATAAAGGAATGAACTTTAAACACGATATCCGTATTAACAGTGAAGATATTCGCTTGGATCGTTATGATTTGTGTGTAGTGATCGGCAATATTCTAGACAATGCTATTGAAGCGGTTGATCTGGTTCCTGATAAGGAAGAGAGGTCTATTTATTTGCAAATATGGTCTGACGCCCATTCGCTATTTATTCATGTAACGAATACTTGCTTGAAGACTACGGAGATACCTAAGAAGCCCCATGTAGAAGACGATTCTGATTTTCATGGCATAGGGCTAGTTAATATCCAACATATAGTTGAAAAGTATGAAGGCTTTTTTCATATTTCGCTTTCTGATTATCGTTTTGAAACCATGGTTATGCTTCCTTTTCACGAAAATAATAGTAGTACGAAGCCTGTTGATTCATCTGAAACATAGCAAATAATCTGGATAACGGCAGACTGACTTATGTGCTTTATTGAAACTAGATATGTACAATGTTTACCATGTGGTGGAGCATACGGTTATCATCTGGGTCAGATCATAGACCGCGCACAGAGATTAGCAGATCGCTGTTTTCAATTTGTACAGACAGGACTTAATGAGAAGGAGTTACGTGCTATAGTGCAGCAATCCCTGAATACCTCAGGAAAATGAGAGAAACAACAGCCATATATACCGTATAAAAATGTAGTTCCAAGGTCACAAAAACCTCCGAATCGGATATGTTTTTAATTCTTAATTGATATTGATAATTATTATCACTTATAATAGGAGCAGACATATCACGCTAAGGTAGGGAGAGTTGCAGAGTGACAGAGTCCTTGGAATTATATGATGTAACGATAATCGGCGGTGGTCCTGCCGGTATGTATACCGCATTTTACAGCGGAATGAGAGATATGAAGACCAAGCTGATCGAAGCCAAGCATGAACTGGGCGGACGGATGCGCATTTACCCGGAGAAGATGATTTGGGATGTTGGAGGTGTCACGCCGATATTATGTGAAAAGCTGATTGATCAGCTAGAGCAGCAGGCGCTGACGTTCGAGCCTACGATTGTGCTGGGACAGCAGATCACAGGTTTGGATCGGCAAGAGGATGGCACCTTCCTATTGACCTCTGCGACAGGGGAGCAGCATTGGACACGTACGGTGGTGCTGGCAGTAGGCTATGGCATTCTCAAAATGGCCAAGCTGGAGATTGAAGGAGCTGACCGCTATGAGGTTACAAACTTGCATTATACTGTGCAAGAGTTGGAGCCGTTTCGAGGCAAGCATGTCCTGATTTCCGGAGGAGGCGACTCGGCTGTGGATTGGGCGAATGAGCTGGAATCTATTGCTGCAAGTGTGACGGTAGTCCATCGGCGTGAGCATTTTGGCGGTCATGAGAAAAATATAGTCCGCATGAAAGAATCTTCGGTGCATGTCCTCACACCTTACGCGGTGAGCCAGCTACATAGTAATAATGGCGAGACGATTGAACAAGTGACGATCAGTCATGTAGAGACGGGTGAAGCACAGGTACTGAACGTCGATGCGATCATTGTAAACCATGGTCTGAAATCGGACTTCGGCCCGCTTCGGGATTGGGGACTGGATATGGGTGAGTGGCATGCCAGAGTGAGTGAAAAGCTGGAAACGAATCTGCCGGGGGTTTTCGGTGCAGGCGATTTTGTCGAGTACGGAAGCAAGCTGTATCTGATTGCGGGTACGTTCACGGATGCTGCCCTTGCGCTGAATAGCGCCAAGCTGTACATTGATCCCGCAGCAGATAAAGTGGCCTATGTATCTTCCCACAACAGCCGCTTCAAGGAAAAAAACCGCGAGCTTGGTGTCGTGGAGTAAGATATCTCAATAAGTTTAATAGGATAGAGATAGGATAGGCAAAACGCAAAAGAACTTCTGAAAGCAGAAGGTGACTTATGGAGAAACGAACGGAGCAACAGAAAGCTATTTTAGCAGATATTATTCAAAAGGCAGAACCCTTTGTACAGCAGCAGTTGGAGCATGACCATAGTGGTCACGATTGGTGGCATATTGACCGGGTGAGAAAGCTGTCTCTCGTAATTGCTGCTCAAGAGGGCGCAGATACGTTTATTTGTGAACTGGCAGCGCTACTGCATGATGTAGCGGATGAAAAATTAAACGACTCCAAACAAGCGGGACTGGACAAAGTGGAGCAGTGGCTGGGTCTGCATGTAAGTGATCCGGGCGTGATTACGCATGTGATGAATATTATCGGTACGATGTCCTACAACGGTGGACAAAATCCACCTATGGATACGTTGGAAGGTCAGGTTGTGCAGGATGCAGATCGGCTGGATGCCCTTGGAGCGATTGGCATTGCGAGGACTTTTATGTATGCAGGCTCCAAAGGCAGCATGATGCACCACCCGGACAAGGATTTTTCACAGCATGAGTATCGTGCTGCGGGGAAAAGTGCCATATACCATTTTTACGAAAAGCTGTTAAAGCTCAAGGATTTAATGAATACAGCTTATGCTAAAGAACTGGCGGCTGTCCGGCATCAATGGATGGAGATGTATTTGGAGCAGTTTTATAGAGAGTGGAATGTGGATGATAAATAAGGTGTTTCAATAAGGCTGTACTGTTATGTAGAGGTTTGCACAGGATGGCAATGGGGAATGTTGATTAAGGTACATCAATCAGATGAAGTCAAAAAGGAGGAATCAACATGAACGACCACACTCAAGACGAGGCGAAAATCCGCAACAAGAAGAACGAGGACGGGGATTCCTTGATGGAGAAAAACAAGCTGGAAAACGGCGTGGATATCGAGCCAGAGGCTGACGAATGGATTGCGAAGCCTTCACCTGTGTCCTACGATGATACGAAAACCTCTTCGAAGCAATAAGACTCTTGCGTCCAAATAGAGCAAACATGCAAAGACAGATGATCCTTAATCGGGTTATCTGTCTCTTTGGCATGTATTATGGTGGAATAGGCGGGTTAAAATTAGTTGAATCTGGAGTATACCTTCCATACCAGCTCACGGCGGCTGCTTACACCTGTTTTTAAGAAAATCGCTTTCAGATGATCCTGTACCGTGTAGGCTGAAATATGAAGTGCGCTTGCCAGCTCTCGAGTTGAAAAGCCTTGAACAATGAGCCGGACAAGCTGTCTTTCCCGCTCGGACCATGCAAACATCTCGGCCATGAGCGGCAGCATTTCAGATGCTTTAGCAGGCTCAAACCATACGGCAAGCTGTTTTTCATCTTTACTTTGCCCGCTTTGAAGAAGGGTGGCTCTGAGTGTTGCCCACGGGGTTCCTGCGTCTGCGGCGGGTATACATAGTTTGGCTGGTGAAGCGGAAGTAGTCGAAGCTCCCGGAAGGGCTGTGGATAGTGCGCGAAAGCATACTGCCCGAACGGGCGCGGGAAGGCTATTTTCGTTAATGCCTTCCTGCTGCCGAAGCAACTTGAGCCACTGGTCTGCCGTTGGATTGGAGGAAATCGGCTCCAGCTTGCCAGAAAGCACCAGAACCCCTGGCTCCATATTATTTTCCATTATTATAGCGGAGTCTGGAGATAAGCCCACACTGGCCTGACGCAAATGGTAGGCTATAGACGGTGCTAAGGCTTCAAGAAGCTGCTGCTCTTCCTCGCTGAATACCGGCTCCGTATGAAGGCGAAACAACGTGAGAAATCCCCAACAGCTCCCTTTGTACATTAATGGAACACGTAGCTCATCCCCGAATCCGGCAGGCTGCAAAACATCCCTGTAGCGTGCGCTCCGACCCGGTTCACCTTGCGTAGCTCCGTTGAGAGACGCTATGGACTGCCCCTCCCGCACCAACAGCTCGTATTTCATCACATCATTGCGCAGATATTCGTACTCTAACAGCTTGTAATGAATGTCATCCACGCCTGATTCGGTGAATGCCCCTGTGGAAAGCAGCGTATGCGGATCAACCGAGGTACAACACGCCGCATCGAACGAAACCTGAGTACGTAAGCGGTCGATTAGCGCATGTTTGTATGCTTGTGATGAAGGGGCTTTTTCTCCCAGTCGAATGATTTGCTGTCGAGCATCCTTTAGCTGTGAAAATTGTGTATATTGTGCGCTCATACATTGCTCCCATCGTGAAAAGCTGGAGTTTCGTAACATTGTATCGAAGTAAATCCCACATCTATGGGATGGTGGATATACGTATAGTCGTTATAATTGAGAATGATTCTTGATTAAATCAACAATATACGAATGCTAGGGGAAGATCAAGGCTAAATGCAAGGCCAGTCGCATCTTTTTCCAGCTGTTCGATTTTGGAGGGAACTATATATGGAATATAGCAACAGCCGTCATACAGGCCCTGAACATACGATTCCTAACCAGCCTATGAGCTGGAACGATCCGAATGCAAGCAAGTACCCGGACACAATTGCTTTAAAAATACCGGGATATGCTCATCTGTATGAGATGACGGACCGCTTGTTAACCGCACAGCTTGAAGCTCAGGCCAGCACGCAGACCGCAGATCCGAATGTACTGATTATCGGTGCTGGCGGCGGTCAGGAGCTGATTACACTCGGAGGACAACATGCGGCATGGTCTTTTGCGGCAGTTGATCCATCTGAACGCATGCTGGATTTGGCACGTCAGCGTGTGGGGCAAGCGGGCATAAGGTCAAAAATATCATTTGTCACAGGCACGTTGGAAGAGCTGCCCGGAGAACAACTCCAAGAACAGCCTAAGGAGCAGTCTGGACAACAGACCGAAGCATCACACACGGAGCCGATTTATGATGCTGCCACCTGCCTGCTGGTGCTTCATTTTCTTCACAGCTTGGAGAGTAAACGGGCATTGCTACAACAGATATCTGCTCGTCTCAAACCGGGCGCGCCTTTTTGCCTGGCCTCCATCAATGGAAATCCACAGGAGTCTGCCTTTTCCATTCAAATGCAGGCGTGGAAAAGTCATATGCTGGACCAGGGCATTCCCCTGGAGGATTGGGAGCGATTCGCTGCTTCCATTGGCCGTGAGTCAGACCCGGTGTCCAATACGGCAATACAGGAAATGCTGGTAGATGCAGGCTTTACCCATATCACCCGGTATTTTGGCGCTTTTTTAGTGAATGGGTGGTTTGCAGTTAAAGGGGGAGAAGCTACTCATGACAAAGGATAGCATTATCATCATTGGCGGATATGGTCATGTCGGAAAAATTTTATGCACGGAACTAAGTGAAATATTTCCCGGCAAGGTGTTTGCCGCAGGACGCAGTATGGAACGTGCCACTGAATTTAGCAAGCAATCGGGTGGCAAGGTGCTGCCTTTACAGCTTAATATTCATGAGCCGATAGCCCCGTCGATTTTAAAGCAGGCCAAGATCGTTATCATGTGTCTGGATCAGGAAAATACAGACCTGGTACGTGCCTGCCTTCAGCATGGCGTACATTATATGGATATTACCGCAAATGCAGCCTTCTTGAGTCAGGTGGAGCGGTGCCATCAGGAGGCACGAGCTTATCAGGCGACTGCCCTGCTAAGTGTGGGATTGGCCCCGGGGCTGACGAATCTGTTGGCACTGCAAGCGACGCAGCTTATGGATCAGACGGATGAGTTGAACATTTCTCTGATGCTGGGCTTGGGAGACGAACATGGTCAGGCTGCCATTGAATGGACAGTGGATCAGATTCATACGGATTTGGAGGTTATGGAGCAGGGGCGCCCGGTGATTCGAAAAAGCTTCAGTGACGGGCGAGTGGCAGATTTCGGCGCAGGTGTGGGACGCCATCGCGCATATCGTTTTCCTTTTTCCGATCAGCATACACTTCCACGTACGCTCGGAATTCCTACGGTCAGCACACGTCTTTGCTTCGATTCCCGGTTAACTACCCGGCTTCTGGCAGGGCTTCGGACCACAGGGATATCGGGTTTACTCCGACAGCAATCCGTGCGTAGCGCAATGGTTCGCAGTTTTAGCAAGCTGCATCTGGGAGGGAACGCCGTGGCGGTCAAGGTAGACGCGCGAGGAACCCTCCATGGCAAGGAAACGAAAGTCGAATGCCAACTAAGGGGACATCATCAGTCCGATTTAACCGCCAAGGCAGCTGTCTTTGCAGCGCTGGCGCTATACCGTTCTGAGCTTCCTCATGGTGTATTTCACATGGAGCAGTGTTTTTCGTGGAATCGTATGCAGGAATGGCTGGGACAGCAGGTAGCTGTGGATATTCAGGTGAATGGACAGCAAGTATAGAAGTTATATTTTCTGACCCAAGAGGGACTTATGTAATCCAAGCTTATTCGGCAACTCAATACGAATGGGTCTTGGATTTCCTTTCCTGTTAGATTACACTAGTAAGAAGTACATATTTTTGGAAGGAACTGAGACAACACAGATAGATTCGAATGGAATACCAGGATACAACTGGCCGCTGGAAGGCATGATTTTCGATGTGGAGCAACATGTATTCTGGACTCCCGAATGGGGGGAGAGACAGACATATCGTTACAGCTAAAGCCAACGCCTATGTGGATTTTGGTATTGAATTGGGAAAGCTCATGGACATTTACGAAAATGAGCAGGATCTGGAAGAGACTATTTCATTTTTCAAGTATTTTGAACCGTTATATTAGAACGAAGAAAGGGGAGAAATGGCGTGAAGGTGGAACAGGATTTGGAAGACATCAAGGACAGACTGACCCAGATCGAGGCGAAGCTGGAACACAGGTCGACTTCCGGAAGAATACTGAAAACATTGCTTATCATTTTCTTTTCCGTTATTTTCTTGCTTTTGGGGATCGGAGTTGTTCAATTTGTTTCCAACTCATCGGTATGAGGAACCGGAAGAAGGGAGTTCGGGATGTCCATAGAAGCGGTCATTTTTGATCTGGATAATACGCTGATTCATCGTAAACAGGCGTTTGCGGCATATACGGAGCATTTTGTGGAACGCTTCATTGTGGCGGAGGATCCGGCGAGCAGGGCAGCAATAGTCGAGCACATACGCCTGGCGGATCAGGATGGATACCGTGACAAAAGGGAGCTGTATACGGAGCTGCATGCAGATTTGGAACTGAAAAATTCGGATACGACGGTACAGGAAATACTGGGCTTTTGGTATGGTGAATTTCATAAGTTTACGGTACTGATGGACGGAGCTAAGGAAGTGCTATCCGAGCTGCGGTCGCGGGGCTTGAAGCTTGGCATCATCACCAATGGCTCTCTCCGCACGCAGCAAGCAAAGATCAACCGTGTGATGCTGAAGGACTATTTTGATTCGATTATCGTTTCGGGAGGCGTCCACGTCGAGAAGCCAAATCCTCGCATATTTGAGTTGGCGTTAAACGAGCTTGGGATAACAGACCCAGGCAACGTCTGGTATGTAGGCGATCACCCGACAAATGATATTCGCGGTGCTCAAAGCGCAGGATTGCATACAATCTGGCTGGAGGGCTTTATGCCGTGGCAGGAAACGGGCATTGTACCGGATTGCAGGATTGGCAGTTTGCGCGAAATCATCGGTTGGCTGGATCATGCCAGCTATTCGGGGAATATGGGGGAGGGAGCATCATGAGTAAGAATAAGACGGATCAGCCCAGCCCCATCTTATTCTTATTCCCGGAGCAATTCCAGACAGAACGGTTGACGATTCGCGCTCCACAGTGGGGTGATGGGGCGATGGTCAATGAAGCGATGCGGGAGAGTGTGGATGAATTGCATTTGTACGATATTGTGGAGGCTCGTATGATGAATTGGATCATGAAAAATACAGACAGGTTAGTGTGCATACAATATGACATCAGCAGGAATATCAGCATTCTTGCAAGCGCTAACCTCAGGGGATACTCGACGAGATTCCAGCAGCTTGGCGAAGCTTTTCCAGCGTTAGGTCAGGTGATTTAGCATGAGAAGAACTCGTAAAAGCGTCGACGTCGACTGGAAGAAGAATCGGAACACAGGTGTGAAATTCCGCTGGAAGGCCCGAGCTGTGTATCTGGCTGCGGTGCTGGTCGCTATCCTGTTGGGCTTGGGAAGCCGGACCTTTTCCTCCCGGCTGCCTGAATTCGTTGCCAATCATTTTGGGGATGGCTTGTGGGCGTGCATGATTTACTTTGGACTGAGGATGTTGTGGGTGGATCGTCGGTTGTCTGTAGCGCTGTGGGGCAGCTTGCTGTTTTGTTTCGCCATTGAGTTCAGTCAGATGTACCAGGCTCCCTGGATTAATAGTATCCGGGCGACGACATTGGGCGGGCTGGTGTTGGGAAAAGGGTTCCTGACTGCCGATCTGGTTCGGTACACGGTGGGTATTGCGGTATCCTGGGCGTTGGACCAAGGATATAGAAGGCTGGCAGGCATCACTACACGTATAGACAATGACGAGTCATTCAAATAATCTGAGAAGTGAGGGTTGCGCTTGAGACAAAAGGGAAAGCGTCACAGGTTGTTGGGTAAAATGATTGGATTATGCGCAGGGTTCAGCTTGGTGCTTGCGACCATAATTGTTCCGGGGCAGGCATTGGCCGATAAACAACTCACGGGGCCTCTTCGTTTTGACTTTGGCCCGGGAAGCTTAGCTGAGGGCTACACTCAGGTCACCGCCAATGATGCATACACGCCTGAACGAGGCTATGGATTTACCGATCTTTCCAAGGTGAAAGAAAAGGATCGTGGTGGAAATGACGCTATTCGTTCGGATTTCGTTCGTGTTCAGGGATCATCCTTTGTTGTCAACTTGCCGCCTGCGGATTATACACTTTCCCTGATCGCCGGGGATACAGACGGAAGCACAGATATTACGGTAAAGGCCGAGTCCATCGTCAAGGTGGAGCCTACCGCCAAAACAGCAGGGCAATTTGTCGAGGCCACATTTGAGCTTGCTCTCATCGATGGTCAGCTGGAATTGTATTTCTCGGGAAATGATCCGAAGATTAACGCGCTGGTTATTACGCCAAAAGAGACTCGAACGCAAAGTGAGCATCCTTCCGTATATCTTGCGGGGGATTCCACGGTCCAAACCTATAAAGCCTCTATGAAGCCTCAGGCTGGTTGGGGACAGATGCTTGCGCCGTTTTTTACAGACGAGACGACTTTTGTGAACCGTTCTATTGGTGGACGAAGCACGAAGACTTTCCTTATACAAGGAAGGCTGGACGATATTTTGCGGACCATCCGACCGGGTGATTATTTGCTTATTCAGTTTGGTCATAATGATGCGGCAATCAACAACCAAGAGCGTTATGTTTCCCCAGCGGATTATAAAGTCTATTTGAAAACCTACATTCAGGGAGCGACACAGCGCGGGGCCACACCTGTGCTGATAACTCCTGTTGGACGCAGGGATTATGACGCCGCAAGTGCTTCCTATCGAATCAGTTTTCCGGAATACGTGCAGGCCATGAAGGAAACGGCATCCGAGACAGGCGTTGCACTGGTTGATCTAAGCCAGTTAAGTGTGGCATATTATAATACGCTTGGTCCGGAAGGGACAATTCCGTTATTTTTACATCTGGAGCCGGGAGTTTACCCTGCGTTCCCTGATGGGGTGAAGGACGATACGCATTTTCAGGAGTACGGGGCGGAGCAAATAGCCCGTCTGGTAGCCCAGGGTGTCCGTGAGCTGAATATCCCTTTATCCTCTTATGTACGGACGAATACTTCACCATAAAACGCTATTTCCATACGCATGGTATACTTAGAAAATAAGCGGCCCTACCCAAAGATGGCTCTGTTCCGGCTAGGGTAGGGCTTTAACGTTCCGAGCAGAAGCAGGAGAGGACAGGCGTGAGTAACATAAAGCACGGTATTTGGGTCTATCTATGTATTGGGGACGCGCTTAGCGGGAATTTATTATGGGCTTGGGGAGATTCCGCAGCATTGGCTTACGTCCTTGGCGAGAGTAGAGGATATCATCAAGTTGTGCGAGCAGTTTGAGCATTCGTTGGCCAAATAAGAACTTCATTTAACTTGAGCCACGGGAGGAAACGCTAATGTCGGTTGCCCAGTTGAACAGACTCATTGACGGTCAAATACTCTATAATCAGCATCGGAGTTTGTTTTATATGCATGAGGGGAACGCCCTGATGGGGCCACCTTGTGAGGAATATACGCCTGAATTGCAGGCAAAGCTGCTAGGATTGGACATTGCTCGTTTGCAGGAGCCTGTTCTTGATGTAGGCTGCGGAGCAGAGGCACGGCTGGTCGGCTATTTGCGTTCGCTTGGCATCGAGGCTTATGGAACAGATCGGTTGGCTGGAGACAACCTTCAAGGAAGGCGCATGGGGAACGATTATCTCTCATATGGCGTTCTCCAATCATTTTATACATCATCATTTGAAATCGGACGGCAATATTCATGAATACGCCCACAAATATATGGAATTGCTTAGGGCAATCCGGCCGGGAGGAAGCTTTATTTACAGTCCGTACCTTCCTTTTATGGAAAAGCTTTTGGATATCCAGGCTGGTTATCGAGTAGAGCATATCCAGTCATCTAAAGGTTATGAAGCCACGAAAATAACACGATTACATTCATAATATATATTTGTCAGAGTTCATCTTGGAATGGTATTATAAGGATTGATATTACTCTATTTGGGATTCTATTAACGATCTAAACCATATATTCCTAAATGCCGATATATCTGAATGAGGCGAAAACACACTGTTATTGTATTCGTCCATAAATGGGGAAGTATATGATTGGGTTAGGAGAGTAGAAGAAGTGTCGGATCTGTATACGAAAAAAGAAGTAGAGGATTATGTAACGAACATGGTTCTTGAACGGCCTTTGGGTGTAAGTATTGCAGCCATTTTACTGATTTTTAATGGAGCTCTTCTGCTGGTGACACAGCTGTTGACACTTAATGCGTTGAATGAGGCTTCTACGTTGTTGGGAATTTGCAGGGGGATGTTTCAAGGGTTCATCGCTTTGCTCGGTTTGTCAGGGGCAACTGCCGGTGTCGGCATGTTATTTGGTAAGAAGTGGGCCTGGTGGCTGGCTGTATTTTATTTTACATATGAAACGATGCGTTATGCGTGTGCGATCTTGTTTATTCCGGATGTACCTCCAATGTTGGGGGGCGTGCATCTAAGTCCTGCCCTATATTACGTAAAGTACGGTATGCGTATTGTGTGGAATTTGCTGTTTACGGTGTATATGTGTCGTAGTACGGTGAGTGGATTTTTTCAAATAAGTGGAATAAATAAGTGGAAGGCATGTATTTTATTATTTTTAATCAATGGGGTGATGGTCGGAATCGGCTGGTGGCTGATGAATTAGTATCTTCAGCCGGCATCCGAATACTGGCGACAGTGCCTGATGTCAGAAGCGATGAAGGCAGTGATTCATTATGGATTTCATTTGCCGCAGGTTCACCGTATCGAAGCCTTCATTGATCCAGATAACGAAGGCTCCAGACGGTTATTGCTCAAAAGTGGTTTACCCAAGAAGGGCACTTGTACGTATTGGTAATTTTACAAATATCCTTTTTCTCCGTAAGGCTGAAGCCGATCAAGCCAGGTCTGCTCCAGCTTGGCCAGTGCATCCTTGACATCGAAGAATTCCGAATCTTTTTTCTTCAAAAGCTCCAACACCTCAAACTCAAATGCTTCTTCGCCATATTCATTCCATTCCTGTTGCAGTTGTTGGTTCTGACAAGTTCCCATTTGTAGTTCAAACCGACGACCGTTCAGTGATTTTAAATTTGGTGTGCCAGCGACAAAAATTTTCCCGTTGTGTGTATTGCGAATGCAGTAGATTCCGGCCTCTGTCTTGATCTCCATATACTGCTGCACCAGTTCTTTTCTTCGATTCATGTTGAGTTCTCCTTCGTTTTCAAGTATCGCGCCTCAAGATTCCTTCAACCTATATTCACTGCCATCCGGCTTGCGATCCAGTAGACTATATTCAATCATATATCTTCGTAACGTGACATAATCGTCATACACTTCCTGTAAAATAGCATTAATATCCTTCTCATGATACGTCCGTCCTATCTCAAAACGTCCCGCAATTTCACGCAGTACAATCAATTTATGCTTTTCCTGCATTTTGAAGGTTTTCAGGCGACCCTGTGTACCATCTGGAAAATACTTTGCCAAAACCTTTTGTCTTTCGTCTTCGGTAATGTTGTAGCGTTCATCCATCATCCGTGCCCGTACCGGTACTTCGACGATAGTGGGAGCGTGACGGTCTTTCTCCTTTAACAGCTCCATTAAGGTGAGAAATACCTTGGCCTGACGTTCCTTTTCTTTGAGACCAAAGCGATGATTGCGTATGGTAGATGCGCTGCCGATTCCGGTTTCCTTTTGAATATCCGCATCGCCCATGCCTTGATAAAATAACTGGAGCAATCCATTCTGATGATCCGTCAGTCCAGTCAGCTTTTTGTCCAGGCCGATCAAATAGTCAAAGACCGAACCGTACGTCCGCTCAATATGAAGACGCATATACCGCTCCGCGTCATAAAATACCCCTCGATCCTGATATATGATTCCCTGTTCGTAGCGCTGTCCGTCCAGTAGACAAACCACCTGCTCCCCCTGACGGATATATCCACGCTTCAGTTCCTCAACTCCAGCATTCCAAAATAGCTCGGAATGATCCATTTTAATAAACACCTCGATTAAATTTTGTTTATTTTGTAGACAATATAACATTTTGTTTATATAAAATCAATGGATAAAGTGAAGGGTTTAATTATACAGCGATTAAAATATTTTTACTTTAAGGATTCTTTTCGTCTTTTTGTAATGAGGGGAATTGTTTATGGATTAACTCCAAGATATAATCTATAGCCCACTTTTATTTTAAGGAAATTTAGACAAAAAGAGGTGTGATATGAAATATAGATTTGCTGTCATTGACGATGAAAGTGGGCTTACAGTTGGCTATTGTAGAGATGTGGTTGGCTTAACGGGTGATATCATCGTTGAAACGTATGAAAAGGTGATTTTTGAACAATTTGTATTTAATGAAGGCTTCATAGAAAACATAACGAAGACAAAACAATCTGTATACAACTTGTACATTGCTATTTTAAATGATGAAGAAAAAGGGATTGGAAGCTATTATTATCACCTTTCTGAATCCTACATAATCCATAAACTGGATTATAATAAAGGAAACTTCAATCTGGAGTTAACGGGTATACTTGAAACTAAGCCTTCCCCTGGGGAATTAAGATTATGGAAGTATTTAAAGGGAACTCAGCCGCTTGAAAATAATATATGGCAAGGCTTCTCTAAAGAAGAACAAGGCCGGGTGGCTAAACGTGACTAGGATACATTCTGCGTCTAATCATTCTCACAGGTTGGATAAACGAGGAGAAGTCTACACTTTAAACGGCGAATACATATTGGATTTTACAACATTTTTTATAGCACTTGGTGAAGCGATTAATGGACCCGGAGGGTACTATGGATTTAGCTTGGACAGTATATCAGACTGTCTCTGTGGAGGGTTTGGAGCTATGAGACCGTTCACGATCCATTGGCAAAACGCGCATTACTTTTTGGAAAGATACGAGGAAGAGTGGGATCAAAAAGAGACGTACTATAGATTTTCACCACAGCAATATTTTATGGATCTATTAATGATTTTGGTATCAGGTGGTGTCACCGTGAATTTTGCTTCGAAATAAGATAGGGAAGTAGGAGGGAATCTTTGAAATGGAAGATGATTTTATCATATGTGGAGAGTTTACATCTAAAACCACTGAATAGGTAGGGATAGACGATGAACCTACTAAGTAGTGGCTCGTATTTGGAATTGTAACAGGGGGCATCTAGCATTTATAAGTACACATTCATCTAGCTTGTAAAGAACAAAGAGCCGTAAGCAAATTAACGGCTCTCTTCGTCGTCTTCCGGCAAGTATTCGATTAGTTCACCAGGGAGTACGCCAAGGGTTCTACAAAGTGTATTCAAGGTTGGAAAGTCAATCCGGGCGTTTGCGTTGGAGGCCAAAGCTTTAACCGTATTTCGATTAATCCCTGTAATAGAAACAATATCTTTTTGTTCCAGTCCACTCTACAAATCTGCCTCATTCTCTACATACTCAATTACATCTTGAACATGGCAGTCTAGAGCTTTACAAATTTTATCTAGCGTATCAAATTTCACACCGTCTGTTTCTTCGTTGTAAAGTTTGGTGATTCCGTTTCTATGTAATCCAGTCATGCGGGAAAGCTCGGCAATATTTACTCGTTTTTCGCCCATAATACGGGAAAGATGAATCTTTATCATATTTTCCTCCAGCTAAATGCATTCTATAGTGTTAAAAAATAACATCGAAGTATTGACAATATACGCTGTCAAATATATACTGAAAACAATAAAAGTAACACTGTAATGTGCATTGAGTTTATTGGGATGTTATTTGTGAACGTTGTAGTAATATGCTTATCGTACCAAAACGTTTTACAATTAGCAATAAATTATCGTCCAGACACCTAGTTTAGAACAAACCATCTGTAGAAGAAAGGATATTAACACAAATACAATAAGTAGTAATGCTCATAACAACGTTTTAAATATTTTAATGAATTCTTTAGTCTTTAATATCATTGGATAAATGAATAGACGAATGGAGCGAGGATTTATGACAGGATGGGTAATGGGATTGGAACGGGTATCCCATGGTTCAGGGGCCGTATGATTCACCTCATATGTATGAGATATGCGAAGGGGTTCTTTATGACCATCAATACTTCTTTTACCTCGAGAATGGCACACTGTGTTTGTGCCATGTGAAGAAGGTGGAGCAATCATATCATACGCATCTTTACCTGGACGGAGAGAGCGGAGGAGGGTGTACAAGGGGAAGTTATGCAAGTTGTCACGGAGATCATCGAACGCTTACGCGCCAAGGATGGACTGACATTTTTATTCGATGAACTGCTGTGGCTACATGGGAGGGGACCCATTGAATTAAACCTTTTCAATAAGAAGGATGAAGTGACCCCAAGTGGCAGACAACTTACTACAAAATAAATGACCCTTATGCTCTATATCATGGAACTTACCGAATAGAAAACGGCTTATGATTTCAGTGAATGTACCAGTTGTTGACTGATGAAAATGAGCGGATTCCGAATCCATATGATCAATTCCAGCATCGCGGCATCGGCAGAAGGACTAAAGCCCCAATCACCTCCGAATAAAATGTTTTGCTGCTGCTCTAATATAGGTGACAGAGGTTCTTCCAAGTCATATTGTTCTTTGATTCTCTCTTTCGTTTCTTGATCTATGACAAGGTTATTCTGTGCAAAGGTACAACTGACAGGAACGCTTAACTGTATTAAAAGAAGTAATGCTGCGGGTATTAACACTTTTTTGCTTTGCATGGTTAGCTCCTATGATCTCCGTTTTTTGTATCTACCAAAATGTACGTGCTTGTGGAGCATTTGAGGGGAGCTATGATGAAGCCACCTCTGCAC
The DNA here is from genome assembly GCF_050467685.1 of Paenibacillus sp. NRS-1782. Classification (NCBI taxonomy): domain Bacteria; kingdom Bacillati; phylum Bacillota; class Bacilli; order Caryophanales; family Paenibacillaceae; genus Paenibacillus; species Paenibacillus sp. NRS-1782. The sequence goes on along the minus strand of NZ_JBITPH010000049.1, from coordinate 142,049 downwards.
TGGATATGGAGACAGAAGTGGCAATTCAACTTAGAACTCTTTTAATCTGCCTATAAAGATTCCTGAAGGGCGTTAGAAGAAGTGCCGTAATCAGCATAACGGGGGAGCACAATAGTGTAATATATTCCTACAATAACGGTACAGACCCCGACTAATAAAAATAAGACTTCAATTGGAATAAATGAAGGAAAGCTTACAGCAATGAAACCCAATGTAAGAGATTGGGACAGCATCATTAGCGGATTAATTAAACCTTGCACACGTCCCATCATTTGAGGATCTACAATACAAGGCAGCCATCCTCCTATGCCAATATTAATGAACGGAAGTATGAGTGCAATGACAAAGTTGATAATCATAAATACATAGAGGTGATTCACAAACCCAAGAGTACACATACCCATTCCGGCTACCAGAACTCCCGCAGCAATCATTTGGTGTAGCTTTAGCTTGGCGGAGATAAGAGAAGCGATTAAGGTACCAAGCAACACACCAGCTCCAAAAATAATACCTGTCCATACCATATACTGCTCATAGTTGCCTGGAGCTAGCTTATATTTAAGAATAAACATCGGTAAAACGCTAAATCCACCATTCAAAATACCGAACATAAAAAATCCTGAAACCAACCAAATCAATAGTTTGTTGCGTAATATGTAAAGAAACCCTTGTTTAAAGTCGTGCATGACCAATTTGATTTTTAATTGTTTAAATTGATGTGCCCCGTTCGGAAGGCGTACTTCCTTTGGAATTTTGCAGGAACGAATGAGCAGTGCAGACACAATAAAAGAAACAGCATCAATGAGGATCGCTCCAGTAATTCCAAAATGCCAATAAATGACGGCCCCCAGAGTTCCTCCAAACAACATGAATAGACTCCCCATCATTTGATTGAGGCCTGCTGCAATGGTGTAATCCTCTTTGTTTAATATTCCCTGTATAATGGCACTTTCAGCTGGGAAAAAAAATTTGGAGGCAGCACTACGGATGAAGAGGCAGGCAAATATCAAAGGAATCGAATCAACCCAAACAAAAATAAGTAAGCATAAGGATAAAAAAGCGCTGATCCAGTCACAATTAACAGCAATTTTTTGTCGGTCCATCCGATCTGCCAGCACTCCAACCATGAGAAATACTGCCAGCATCGGGAGCGAATACATTAATTCGGCAAGCGTTGCATAGTATGGCTGATTCGTAAACCGTTTCAACAAATAAAACATGAATGCAGTAACCCCAATAATTCCTCCCATTTGTGAGGCGAACGTTGCCAGGAAAAGCCTGACATAATTCTTGTTTCTGAGTACTTGTTTTAATCCAGTCACAGTCCCATCCCTTTCGCTTTCAAAGCGGTTTTTTAGATGCCTAATTAAAATAATAGTGAAAGGTAGGAATTTTGTACAGAAAAGTGACTTTAATGTCATATTAAAATTTGAGTTTGCATCGTATCGGACCATCTGTCTTTTAAAAAACTCTGCTGTAAAAGGTAATCATATAGGTTGGGTTGGGGAGTTGTTTTTAAACTCGTTTGGCGTAGCATGAGGCGCAACATAAACTAAATAACCAGCCGTCGGTTGATATCCGACGACTGGCTGGTTAACTTGCCAGGTGTTTGATTCATGACTCACAAATGGGGGGCAGTCTCTAATCTAAATTAGGCTAAATCCTCGCCATTTGTGGCGATTACTTTTTTATACCAGTCGAAGCTTTTCTTCTTTTTGCGGTTAAGGGTTCCGTGGTCTTCGTCGTCCTGATCCACATAAATAAATCCGTAGCGTTTGGACATTTCTGAAGTGGATGTACTGATGATATCAATTGCTCCCCAACTGGTATAGCCCATCACCTCAACGCCATCCAGGATAGCTTCTTTTAGTTGTTCAATATGCTGTCTGAAATAGTCAATCCGGTAATCATCTATAATGGAGCCGTATTCTTCGACAGTATCCTTGGCTCCCAGCCCATTTTCTACCACAAACAAAGGCAATTGATAACGATCATACAATTCTTTCAAAACCGTTCTCAGGCCAATCGGGTCCAACTGCCAGCCCCATTCCGTGGACGCGAGCAGATCACAGTAGCCAATGCCAAAAAAGCCGCCCAACTGTATAAAAAATGCGGGCGACTGTACGAGCACTGGATGAACAAATGGACATCAATACAGTGAATGCAACATTAAAATCGCTGGTGACGGAATACAAAATGGATCGACGTGCCGGGTTGGATCAAGTGGAGCAGCAGCTTGGTGAGTCAAGGAATACTCTGGTTGACAGAGATCAGTTGTTTGAGCTTTTTGATCAATTACGTGATTTTTAGATAAATGGATGTGAAGGACATATGATAGGTACTCCGATTCTAATTCAAATGGCGGCGGGTGGAATGTACAGTCGTCTGCAAACTGCCCAATTCGGTTCCTCATACTATGATTTGTACGATAAAAGCGCCAAGGCTGGGGGACAAACCCGCCTCTGGCGCTTGTTTTCATACCAAATAACCCGATTGATCTAATTTACGCATTGGTATGTTGAGAAAAAGGAAATGCTCATTGACGGAAAAGTTTATACAATGGAGGAAGGATAGGAACTGTGAAATTCGACTTTTGACGAAGGATTTCATATAATGTGAGCATATTGTGAACAACTTAAATTGAGAATTTTGCGAAAACTGAAATGAAAATGATTTCCGTCCAGCTATGAATTTCAAAATTTGACGGAGGGAACGAGATGACAATGGAAGAGAGCAGCAGACAGGTACCTTGGCAGAGTTATTATGGACCTAATTTAGGTTATGTGCAGGACCAGTATGAAAAGTATGTAGCGGACCCCGGAACAGTTGATCCGGCTTACCGCGAGCTGTTTGATCAATGGGGTGAGCCGCCGCAATCCGAATACTCGGCTGCTTCCATGATAGACTACAAATTGCAAGGCCCCCCGGCAAGCGCTCAGGGACATCTTGATTCGAACACATTACAGAAAGCGGTTACAGCCGGGAAAATGGTGTGGAACATCCGTGAATACGGACATTTGGCTGCACAAATAGACCCGCTGGGACTGGATGCCGAGCAGGATACACGCTTGCTTGATCCGGCATCCTACGGTTTAACTGAACAGGACCTAAAGGCTTTTCCGGCCTCTTTAATATGGGATAACGCTCCTGCTGGAACACTTAACGGCTGGGAGGCTATCCAACGCTTACGTGTAGCATACACAGGCCCGATTGCCTATGAATTTAGTCACATTCATAACGAGGAGGAACGCCGCTGGCTGAACGGCTATGCTGAATCCGGCTGGTCCTCCAAACCACTCACCACACAGGAACGCAAGGCGTTGCTAGGCAGGTTGGTAGAGGTGGAGCAGTTCGAAGAGTTTTTGCATAAAACGTTTGTCGGACAGAAACGTTTTTCCATCGAAGGTAATGATGTCCTTGTACCCGTACTCGACGAGATTATCCGTCTTACGACGAATGCAGGTGCGAGCCACGTGCTGATGGGGATGGCGCATCGTGGTCGTCTGAATGTACTGGCCCATGTACTGGGCAAGCCTTACAGCAAGATTTTCTCTGAATTTCATCATTCTCCGAATAAGGATATGATTCCGTCGGAAGGCTCGACAGGGATTAATTATGGCTGGACCGGAGATGTAAAATATCATCTGGGTGCCAATCGTTTTGTAAAGGATGGGGAAGCGGTACAGGCCCGTCTGACATTGGCGAATAACCCGAGTCATCTGGAATACGTGAACCCGGTCGTGCAGGGCTTTTCCCGCGCAGCGCAGGAGGATCGCAGTGAAGCAGGCTATCCGAAGCTGGATGTCAGCAAGGCGGCAACGATTATCATGCATGGCGATGCAGCTTTTCCAGGTGAAGGCATTGTGGCCGAATCACTCAATTTCACGAATTTGCGCGGCTTCCGTAATGGCGGCTCGGTTCATATTATTGTTAACAATCGTCTGGGCTTTACAACGGAAAGCGTGGATTCACGTTCGACCCGCTATGCAAGCGATCTGGCCAAAGGCTATGAAATTCCGATCGTACACGTGAACGCGGATAATCCTGAGGCGTGTATTGCAGCAGCTCGAATGGCAGGCGAATACCGCAACCGTTTCAAGAAGGATTTCCTGATTGATCTGATCGGCTATCGTCGTTATGGTCATAATGAATCCGATGATCCAGAAACAACGCAACCGCTGGTATACAGCAAGGTGAAAAACCATCCAACGGTTAGCAAATTGTACGCTCAAAAATTGATTAAGCAAGGAATCGTGGATGAAGCGTTTAATACTGGACTTATCGAAAAGGTACAAAATCGACTTAAGGAAGCGCATGAGCATGTGAAGAATAACCCGGAAGAGGAGCCTGCAATTGCTCCTTCCAAGGCAAAACGGGGTCAGGATTCTGTGGTTCGTACGGCTGTAGAGTTGAAAAAGCTGCGTCAGATTAATGAAAACCTGCTGAAATGGCCAAAAGCCTTCCAGGTATATCCGAAGCTGGATCGTATTTTACAGCGTAGAAAAACGGCTCTGAACGAAGGTGAAAAGGTGGATTGGAGCTTGGCGGAAACGCTGGCTCTGGCTACGATTCTGGCAGATGGCAAACCGATCCGTATGACGGGTCAGGATGCGGAGCGGGCAACGTTTGCTCACCGTAACCTCGTGTTGCATGAGCCTGAAACGGGCAATACGCATTGTCCTTTGCACACATTGCCGGAAGCACGTGCTTCGTTCAGTATTCATAACAGCCCGTTGTCTGAGGCGTCTGTCCTTGGCTTTGAGTATGGCTATAACGTGTACTCTCCTGAAACGTTAGTGATTTGGGAAGCGCAATTCGGTGATTTTGCCAACTGTGCGCAGGTTATTTTCGATCAGTTCATTTCCGCTGGCCGCGCCAAATGGAGACAGAAATCCAGTCTGGTAATGCTGTTGCCGCATGGTAGTGAAGGGCAAGGACCGGAGCATACAAGCGCACGTCTGGAACGATTCCTCCAACTGTCTGCACAAAATAACTGGACTGTCGCTAACTTGAGCAGTGCCTCGCAGTATTTCCATCTGCTGCGCCGTCAGGCTGCATTAAGCGAGAGTGAGGAAGCTCGTCCGCTTGTGATGATGTCACCGAAGAGTCTCATTCGTAACAATCGTGTCGCTTCGCCTGTTTCCGAGTTCAGCGAAGGAACATTCCGTCCCGTGCTGGAGCAGCCCGGATTGGGTGCACGCCCGGATCGTGTAGAACGGATTGTACTGTGCAGTGGCAAGATTGCCATTGATCTGGAAGAAGCGTTGGAGAAGAACAAGGATGAAGCGGAGGACCGTTTGCGCATTATTCGTGTTGAGCAGTTGTATCCTTTCCCGGAAGAGGAAATTCGGAATATTTTCAGCCGCTTCCAGCATGTTAAGGAATTCGTATGGGCACAGGAAGAGCCGAAAAACATGGGTGCCTGGAGTTACATTGAGCCTCGTCTGCGGAATGTTGTGCCGCAAGGAGCGGAAATCCGCTATGCGGGCAGACCGGATCGTTCCAGTCCAGCGAGCGGTTATCAGCAAGTACACAGCCTAGAGCAGCAGCGAATTATTCAATCAGCGTTGAAGCAGGATTCCAAAAACAATATTACACTTGGGAGGTAGCGGCTGTGAGCGATATTTTAGTGCCGGCAATGGGAGAATCCATCACGGAAGGATCAATCTCCAAATGGCTTGTGAAGGAAGGGGATTCCGTAGGGCAGGGAGATGTTCTACTGGAGCTGGAAACCGATAAGGTCAATCTGGAAATTAGCGCAGAGGAAGCTGGTGTAGTCCAGAAAATCCTTCGTCAGGAAGGGGAAACGGTGGTTATTGGTGAAGCTGTAGGCTTAATCGGAAGCGGCAGTGGGAGCGTTAGCGCAGGATCATCCAGTGCCGGAGAAGCAGCAGCGACCCAAGCGCTGGAGGCAACGCGTGTAGCCGCTTCGCCTGCTTCCACAGCAGGCGGTGGCAAGTCAGCGGCGGAACAGGCTGCACAGCCTGTTACATCCAATGGTGACGGCAACGGTCAGATGGCATCTCCCTCTGCCCGGAAGCTGGCGCGTGAGCGCGGAATTGATCTGGAGCAGGTACAGGGGAAGGACCCATTGGGACGCGTATTCCAGGAGGACGTTAAAACGCATGCGAACAGCGTCGATGCTTCGCGTGCTGTATCACCTGCACCTGCTTCTCCCGCTGCGAATAAGCCTGCTGCATCTCCATCTCAGACAGAGTACAGCAAGCCGGTAGAACGTCAGCGCATGTCCCGCCGCAGAGCGACCATTGCCAAACGTCTCGTTGAGGCACAGCAAACGGCCGCTATGCTTACAACCTTTAATGAAGTGGATATGACCGCAATCCTTGATGTTCGCAAACGCCGCAAAGATAAGTTCAAGGAGAAGCACGATGTTGGGCTGGGCTTTATGTCCTTCTTTACGAAGGCAGTGGTCGGTGCGCTCAAGCGTTTCCCTACTGTAAATGCGGAAATTAACGGCGATGATATCGTACTGAAAAAATACTATGATATCGGGATTGCTGTATCTGCGAAGGAAGGGCTGGTCGTACCCGTTGTACGGGATGCTGATCGTCTCGGCTTTGCCGAAATCGAGAAGAGCATTGCAGATTTGGCTGGCAAAGCACGTTCCAATTCGCTTTCTTTGGCAGATCTGCAAGGTGGAACCTTTACCATTACCAATGGAGGTATTTTCGGTTCCCTGCTGTCTACGCCGATCCTGAATACACCGCAAGTGGGTATTTTGGGAATGCATAAAATCCAGCTTCGCCCGATTGCCATTGACGAGGAACGTATGGAAAATCGTCCGATGATGTATATCGCGTTGTCCTACGATCACCGGATTATTGATGGTAGCGAAGCGGTTCGCTTCCTGGTAACGGTCAAAGAATTGCTGGAAGATCCGGAATCGCTGTTGCTGGAAGGATAAAATAAATTAACAGATGTAATAAATTTTTACGTCTATGAAGAAGCAGGCTCTTGTGGGTCTGCTTTTTTTCCTGCATCGTTATAACATAAGATTACAGGTAGTAGGTACTCAGATGCGAAAGAAGGGTGGGGGACTGTTTTGGATCATGATTTGCGCTACCCGATTGGGCCATTTGTCGTTCCGGATATGATTACAGAAGAACAGCTTGTGGCATGGACTCAAGATATTGCTGAACTGCCTTCTCAGCTTCGTCAGGCGGTCGAAGGGCTGGACGAGCAACAGTTGAACACGCCTTATCGCGAAGGAGGCTGGACGGTTAGGCAGGTTGTCCATCATTTGGCAGACAGTCATATGAACGGTTATATTCGCTTCAAGCTGGCGCTAACAGAGGATACACCCACGATTAATCCATATGATGAGGGGCGTTGGGCCGAAATACCGGATGCAAGGGAGCTTCCGCTGGAGCCTTCTCTGCGATTGCTGGAAGGGCTGCATGAACGGTGGGTGGTTGTGTTGCGTTCACTGGGGGGTGATCAATATAGCTCATATTACTTCTCTAAGAGAACGGAATGCATGGTAATAAAAGGAACCCTCAAGTCCACTGTAATCGTGGTTTTGAAGGTTCCCTTTTTTATTCCAGCGAGGAGGACCTGGACAATGCGGATTAACCGGATGTTTCAGAGCCTCCAGACATAACAGAAACGGAGGTCGCTGCTGTGTTGACATGACAATCCAGCCAATCCACGATATCGGTCATGACCTCGTTGCGGTTCGTTTCATGCAGCATCTCATGTCGGCCGTCAGGATAGAGACGATATTCTACATCCTGAATCTTCAAACTTCTGTACATATCCACCAGCGATAGAACACCCTTACCGAACAACCCCACCGGATCACGATCCCCAGCAAAAATATAAATTGGCAGCTTGGGATTGATTTTTTCGAGTGAGGAGGGCCAATGAATTTCCTGTAAAAGCCGGAAAAAATCAAGGAAAAAGCCTGTCGTGCAGATGGCACCACATAACGGATCATGCACGAATTGGTCTACTTCATCGGGATCGCGGGATAACCAGTCAAACGCTGTACGCACCGGACGAAAGGCTCGATTAAACCCGCCGAAGACCATAGCGTTGAGCAGTATGCTGCGGTGATCCATTCCTTGCAGTTTGGCTTGCATCAGGGCAACTTGTTCTCCAAGTTTCAGCAGACCACGCCGCCCGTTCGTTCCCGATAAAATAAACCCGTGATACTGCTGCTTATCATCATACATGATTTTCTGAGTTAAAAAGGATCCCATACTGTGACCGAGCAAAAAACGAGGCTGATCCGGAAACTCCTTGGCCGCAATTTCGCCCAGATCCAGCATACCGCTTGCCATTCGTTGGAATGCATTCGCCCCTGGCATGCCAAGCTTATCAGAATCACCGGCGGTACGTCCGTGGCCGATATGATCGTTGGCATATACACCATAGCCAGAAGCTGTAAGCTTCTCAGCCAAGCCAGTATAGCGGTAGGATGTCTCGCACATCCCGTGCGAAATCTGAACGATTCCCCGCACGGGCGTATGCTGATCCGGTAGCCAACGGTAGACAAAAAGATCCGTTCCGTCATTTTCAGCGATGGTGAAGGTATATTCCAGCATAAGTTAGACAACACACCCTTTAAGCTTTAAGGAAGATAAGATCTAAGGACAGTCATTCCGTCATTCAGCGTGTAACCACCCAGATTAGCGGGGAGCAGGAAGCAATCTCCAGCTTTGCAGGACAGAGACGATGAATGATTGTCCCACGTTAATGTACCACTGCCTTCGCAAATCACGAGAATGGTAAAGCTGTCATCGGTTGTGGAAAGCGCCCAGCTTCCCTCTACGATACCCTTTTCCACGACAAAATAATCACAGGCTGCGAGTTGAAGCCATTCACCCGGCTGTAGACCGCCTGTCTTCATTGTTGTTGCACCAGCCCCCTCGTAAGAGGTCACATTGAGGGAATCCTCGATATGCAGCTCACGGGGCTTGCCATCCAGACCAGGACGGTTGTAGTCATATAACCGATAGGTGGTATCTGAATTTTGCTGAATTTCAGCAACAACAACGCCTGCACACAACGCATGTACGGTTCCAGCAGGGATGAAGAATGTGTCGCCTGCCTCAACAGGAACCTGACGCAAGCTGCCCAGGATGTCTCCGCTCTCAAGAGCGGTACGCAGGCTGTCCCGAGTCACGCCCTCGGTCAAACCGTAAATAATTTTGGCATCCGGTTTGGCATCAAGCACATACCACATTTCGGTTTTTCCCAGCTCTCCGGCTGGAAGTCCTGCATAATCATCTGTCGGATGCACTTGCACGGACAGATCGTCATTGCAATCCAGCAGCTTGATCAGAAGCGGAAAACGTCCGCCTTTTTCCGATACGCCCTTGGCCCCGAGCCAGTCCTGCCCGTAGGTTTCGCGAATTTCATCCAGCCCCTTGCCAGCCAGCTCGCCATTGATGACCATTGTGGTTCCATTTGGATGATCGGCAATCATCCATCCTTCCCCAATATGCCCTTCCGGCGGGGTTAAACCGAATTGCTCCAAGGCTCGTCCTCCCCAAACTCTCTCTTTGAACTCAGGTTGAAATTGCAGCGGGTATGGCTTTAGCATAATTTCTCTCCTCCATAATGAGTAATGAGTGCGACCAGAAACATGCCGCTGGGGCAATAAAACTGGGGTGAATAGCCCGTACGACGCTCAAAAAAGATATATGTAAGGCGGCTAAAAAAGCCGCTCATAACCTGAATATGCGACATTATTTCTTTTCAACCGCCACTACGTAAGGCGAAGTAGCTCGTTGTAATTGGCGGTAAATAATGCTTTGACCACTGGATACCGGGAGGGCGGAGGCCCATTGAAGGACAGCTTCGGCTTCCTCGCCGCCTCCGGCGTGCCCCGGATACAGTACGGCTGTCAGAATACCGCGTGGTTGCAGCAGATACAGTGCCGCATCAAGAGCGGCGAGTGTACTGTCGGTATGCGTAATAACAGATGGATCAGCGCCTTCGGAGGGCAAGTAGCCGAGGTTAAACATGACCGCGGCTACTTTGCCATGCAGCTTGTCGGGAACGGCTTCCCGCATCTGCTCATGACCTTGCAGTAATAGCGATACCTCCGCCAGTGAGGGGGATTCGTCTTCGTCCAGCCGACGACGAGCGAGCTGCAACGCCTCCTGCTGGATATCGAAGCCATAGACACGTCCCCGTCTTCCGGCAGCCTTAGCCAGGAACAGCGTATCCGCTCCGGTGCCGACTGTGGCATCTATAGCCGCATCGCCCGGCTGGACTCGCGCAGCTACCAATTGATGAGCATAGCTCAGTACAGACAGGAAGCCCATTTAAGGCTGCCTCCAATACTTGCCTTGCCACGTTTCACGTGATTTTAGCTCATCGTCAATAGCGTTAAGCACTTCCCATTTTTTGAGCGACCACATGGGTCCCAGCAGCAAATCGCGTGGTGCATCCCCGGTCAACCGATGAACGATCATTTCGGGCGGCAAAAATTCCAGCGTATCGACGATCAGCTTGACGTATTCATCCTTTTCCAGAAAGCGAAGCAATCCGGCTTCATACTGCTTGACCATCGGCGTTTTGCGCATGAGATGCAGCAGGTGGATTTTGATGCCCTGTACATCCATAGCCGCCACTGCACGACCTGTGTCCAGCATCATTTCATGTGTTTCCTGCGGCAGTCCGTAAATAATGTGTGCGCACACACGGATATTGCGCTTGCGCAGCTTTTCCACCGCATCCAGATAGCATTGAGTGTCATGGGCGCGGTTAATCAGCTCCGAGGTGGATTCATGGACGGTTTGCAGGCCCATTTCGATCCACAGGTATGTGCGCTCGTTTAGCTCGGCAAGGTAATCTACGACATCGTCAGGCAGGCAATCGGGACGCGTAGCGATAGACAGACCGACAACACCGGGCTGCTCCAGAATGACCTCGAAGTATTCGCGCAGCTCCTCAACCGGGGCATACGTATTCGTATAGGCTTGAAAATAGCCGATATATTGGGCGTTTGGCCATTTTAGATGCTGACGGTCCCGAATCGTATTGAATTGGGTGACGAGATCGTCCCGACGGCGTCCGGCAAAGTCACCAGATCCCCGTGCGCTGCAAAAGGTGCAGCCTCCTTTGGCAATGGAACCATCCCGGTTCGGACAGGTAAAGCCTGCATCCAGCATGACTTTGAACACTTTATTTTGAAATTGCTCGCGCATTTCGTAATTCCACGTATGGAACCGTTTATCTCCCCACAGGATAGAAGCAGGCAACAAATCTGTTTTCATGGGTGTACTCCTTTTTTTTGCGATCACCCTATTGTAACAAAAATCAGTCGGAATTGGGAATCACTTGAGAGCGAAAGGCAAGAGAAAGTGCGGATTTTATTGGATTGAGGATTGAAAAAGGTTACACCATGTGTTATATTGTAAGCGGTACCAGACATACTATAAAAGGACTGTTTTCGATCCTGAAAATAAAAGTTAACCATCGGCTAATGATTATTTTTCAGGGCAGCTATGCTGCTTCTATCGCCTGCTTTAGGGTAAATGCACGTCGGTTCCATCACTAATAACCCGTGAGGTGATCTTTTATGAATACGCAGGACAAAACGCGTATGGATAAAGTTACTGTTGAGTTAACCTTTGACGAGGCACTGGCGCTGACTGGTGTCCGTTTTGGGCAAGACCGCCAGATTGGAACGGCCGCACGTCAAAAAATCAGAGCCGCTTGCCAAAAGACAATTGATTTTTTACCTGCTGATGGGGTAGACTATGAACAATTAAATTAGTTGGACCCCAATCCAAATATATTGAAAAAGGAATTTCATTTCCGTATCTTCAAGCGGGGGTGAGATTCCTTTTTCCTTGATAACAGAGTATATGGAGGAGTAACATGCGTTTACGCGGAAGAAAAGGAATACGGGAAAGTCTGGAAGAGCAACAGGACCTGGTGATCTTGGAGCCGGGACAGTATAAAGGAAAGTGGCAGCAACTTTTTGGCAATGATCGTCCGATTCATGTGGAATTCGGTATGGGCAAAGGTCGGTTCATCAGTCAAATGAGCTATCGGAATCCGGAAATCAACTATATTGGCTTTGATATGTATGATGAACTGGTGCGTCGCGCAGCGGAAAAGTCGCGACTGGCCTGGAGTGATACAGAGGTGGATACGCCGCCTAATATCAAATTGGCGCTGGCGAACATTGAACAGATTGAAAATGTTTTTGAACCTGGGGAAATTGAACGCATTTATTTAAATTTTAGCGATCCGTGGCCTAAAGCCAAGCATGCGCGTCGTCGCTTGACGCATCCGCGCTTTTTGGACAAGTACCGGCAACTTTTAAATAGCAAGGGGCAAATTCATTTCAAAACCGATTCAGAGACGCTGTTTGAGTTCTCGCTGAATTCGTTTGCTGATAGTGGTCTGCAAATGACGAACATATCATTGAACCTTCATCGTGATGGTATCAACGAAGAGCATGTCATGACTGAGTATGAGCATAAATTTATGGGCAAAGGCATGAACATCCATCGTGTCGAGGTGTTGATTGGCAAATATGCATTGGAAGAGTATGAAAAAATGCGTCTTGAGAAGTATGGGAAATAAATAAAAAAACAGGGTGCTTCCTTTTTAGGAAAGCACCCTGTTTGGTTCCAGTATATCCAAAATACTCTGTGCACTCTGAAGAGGATAATATCGCGCTACATTATGAACGTGATCCTGTCGCTTGCGAACGATTTCCGGAAATTCGTGTAACAGCCGGTTCATCCATTTAACGACAACATCCAGCGAAGTAATCGGTTCTCCGAAGCCTTGAGCCGTAAAGTATTGACAATTTTCTTCTTCCTGTCCGGGGAGAGGTTTGTGAAACAACATCGGAATCCCTTTTGCCAGCCCCTCGGTGCATGTCATTCCGCCGGGCTTGGTAATGAGCAGATTCGATACCTCCATTAATTTGTCGATTTCCCGCGTAAATCCGAAAATTTGAATGTTCGGATGATTGAAGAGGGAATCCAGCTGCATTTTACGACGAATTTTATCATTATGACCCAGACAAAAAATAAATTGAATGTTTTCTCTCCAGTGTGTAAGCGAGCGATGGATGACTTCGTCGTTCATCAGACCCCAGCCGCCGCCCATAACGAGTACGGTGGGAATCGGCTTAAGACCGAATTGGTCCCGTATTTCGTCGTGCCCCGGATGTTCCCAGAAATTCGGATGAACCGGAATACCCGTTACTTGAATTTTCGACATAGGCACTCCGCGTGTGCGCAGCTTACGCATGACTTCAGGCGTAGAAACAAAGTACCGATCCACCTCGGGACTGATCCACGTTCCATGAGCATCGTAGTCTGTAATGACGGTACAGAGTGGAACATGTACACCCAAGCGCTTCAAACGTGAAATCACTGCACTTGGGATGGGATGAGTGCATACCACCAAATCAGGACGAAGCTGCCGAAGAATGTTTCGGGTCTGTGTGTAGAACAGACGGTGCAAAGCGAGCGTTGTAAGACGGTTTAATGATTTTTTATACTGATGACGGTAAACCATTCCGATCAGGCGAGGCTGCGATATGACAGTCTTCTTATACGCTGTAATAATGAGTGGAGCCATTCTCGGATTCAAAAAGCTCCCTAATTCCAGCACTCTGGTCTGCACATTCGGAGAAAGCTTGCGCAAGCTGCTTGAGAGCGCGTACGCAGCTTGAGTATGTCCGGCACCGAAACCTTCCGATAATAATAACACTCGTTTTTTAGCCACTCTCATTTCACCTGTTCCTGCTGGGATGTTCTCAATCATACCATATCGGCTTTAAGGCCAGAATGCAACCGTTCCTATTGCTGCTGATGTGCCGATGACCGCCCCTGCGAGTACGTCCGTAGGATAGTGGAGCCCCAGGTAAATTCGGGAAAAACCCACAATCAGCGCGACGGGCAGCAATAGCAGTATTAGCATGGGGGACTGTAGCATAAAAGGAACGGTTACTGAAAAAATAGCGGTTGTATGCCCGGAAGGAAAAGAATGATCGGACAAGGGATTACGGAACGTATTCGTATCTGGCAGTGCCAGGTACGGACGAATCCGCGGGTACAGCTTTTTGGCGATGGCTACAGGGATGTGGCTGACTCCAAGCGCGATGGCCCCCTTCATACCGGATTCCTTCCATGGAAGCGGAGCGAGCAGCCATACAAGCAGTGTAGAGGTGATTGTAAAGGTCGCTCCCCCCAGATGTGTAAGATAATAAAGCCAGAAGTTCAAAAAACGATTGTGTAAGCGTCCGTTGATCCATTTGAACAACTGCTGCTCCAAATTTACAAGTTTTACGACTAGACGTTGCATTTGGTTTCCTCCGGTTGCCGTGCCGGGTTGGTCGGCAAATATTTTGAATCACTTGGACAGAATCAGGTGATAAGTCATTATTCTCTTACTCTCATCATATTTTTAAACGCTGCTCATTTCAAGAATTACAACTTATCTGGTTCAATTCTACAGAAAAATGTTAATGGAGTATAAGTTGAATTGTATAACTTTCTTTGCGTTCATTCGTCTAATACGATAGAGTATTTAGAAGTGGCTGTTAAATGGACCACAAATAAGGAGGGACTAAAGAAATAAAAAGTTAGCAAATGGATGAAAATAAGACCTACCGTCATGTATGAAAGGATCAGCGTCGTATTCCTGGTTCAAACGGGAGTTTGTCGTGTTTTTTTGCTGCTGAGAACGGTTTATAGGCTTTGACAAAAGATTGAAAACCAACGAAAATCGTAATGGCGTTCCTGTGTCAGCCAAAAGGGGACTGCGCACAGTCAATGAGAAAAGCAAGGGTCGGGTCAAAAACTACAAAAAAAGGCGCCCAAAACGCCGCAACTTGCGCTACAGAGATAGAAAACAAACAAACGCAAGATTTTTAAGGGGTATAAAAAGGGGGTAACAAGAGATTATGTTAGACGCCATTTTTGTGACGCTCCAGATTATTCTGGCGCTGATCGCGGTCTATCAGTTTGGATTCTCCTTGTTCGGTCTGGTTCGCAAAAAAAGAAAAGAGCATGCGGCTCCGGAAAAATCATTTGCCATTTTGGTCGCTGCCCACAACGAGGAACAGGTTGTTGGAGCATTGATGGAGAACTTGAAGCAGCTTGATTATCCTAAGGAACTGTACGATGTATTCGTTATTTGTGATAACTGTACGGACAAGACGGCGGATATCGTTCGCGCACACGGCATGAATGCTTGTGAACGTACGAATCCGAATTTGCGTGGTAAAGGCTACGCCATTGAGTGGATGCTCAAGGAATTGTGGGCATTGCCACGTCAATATGATGCGATTGTCATGTTCGATGCTGACAATTTGGCACATACGAATTTCTTAAGTGAAATGAACAACGACTTGTGCACAGGTGCCCGTGTTATCCAGGGGTACATTGATACGAAGAATCCTGAGGATTCATGGATTACTGCGGCATACGGAGTATCTTACTGGTACATCAACCGTCTGTGGCAGCTGTCACGTCACAACCTGAACATGGCTAACTTCCTTGGTGGTACAGGCATGTGTTTTGAAACGAACCTGCTCAAGGAAATGGGCTGGGGCGCGACGAGTCTGGTAGAGGATCTGGAGTTTACCATGCGCTGTACGCAACGCAATGTATATCCAAGATTCAATTATGATGCCAAGGTATATGACGAGAAGCCGTTGACTTTTAAAGCTTCCTCCAGACAACGTCTGCGCTGGATGCAGGGTCACTTTACAGTCGCTCGCCGTTATTTCTTCCCACTGATGTGGCAGAGCATCAAGCATAGAAGTCTGATTAAATTCGATATGGCTCTCTATGGTCTGAATGTGTATATCGTACTGTTTACTTTCTTGATGACAGCAGCGATGTGGGTGGATATTGCGTTCTTCGGGGGACCTAACATTGAAAATATCTATGTGCAATTTCCGGCCTGGACCGGTGTTATAGCAGTTGGGTTGAACATTTCAACCTTTGTGATTGCGATGATTCTGGAGAAGGTCACGTTCAAAAAAGTGTATCTTTATTTGCTGCTGTTCCCTGTCTATCTGATTTCGTGGTATCCGATTACGTTCTATGCGTTCTTCACGCAAAACAACAAGCAATGGAGCCACACCCAGCATACGCGTGTCGTTAGGCTGGAAGAAGTTCAAAGTAAGCAGGGCTAAGTGCAGAAGGACATGAGTGTATCGCAGCTCCTAAGTGGCAACTGCTTTGAATAAATGTGTTGACACTCTGATGAGTTGCGTGATAAGATGTTCGAGTATGTTAATTGAAAAGTATGGATTATAAGTAGAAGGTCCGACTTCTCACCTGTCCGGTATTGCCGGCTGGTCTTGATCCAATGATTTGTGAATTTAACTTTCATGATGAATTGAGTATCAGACAGGGATGTCGGCTGCATAGTCGTCATCCCTTTTTTGTGCTTTAACACAATACAACAATAACAGGTTCTGGAGGTGGAGGGTTATTAGTAAGGAACATATGATCAATGATGAGATTCGAGTGAGAGAAGTACGTCTGGTTGGTGCTAACGGGGAACAAATCGGGATTACACCGACTCGTGAAGCTCTGCAAATGGCGATTGACGCAAACTTGGATCTCGTGAACGTGGCGCCTCAAGCGAAGCCGCCCGTGTGTCGGATTATGGATTACGGAAAATTCCGCTATGAGCAACAGAAGAAGGAAAAGGAAGCCCGTAAAAACCAGAAGATCGTTGACATCAAAGAGGTATGGTTCCGTTCCAACATCGAGGAGCATGACTACCAGACCAAGTTTCGCAATGTGGTTAAGTTCCTGAATGAAGGGGACAAGGTGAAATGCTCCGTTCGTTTCCGCGGTCGGGAAATTACCCATGCTAATGTGGGTCAAAAAATTCTCGAGCGTGTGAAAGTGGAAGTTGCTGATCTTTGTACCGTGGAGCGCCAACCCAAGCTCGAAGGACGCAGCATGATTATGATATTGGCTCCAAAGAGTCAATGACAAATTAAGGAGGAAGTTCAATGCCTAAAATGAAAACACATAGTAGCCTTAAAGGCCGCTTCAAGATTACCGGTACTGGTAAAGTAATGCGTTACAAAGCTTACAAAAACCACTTGCTTTCCCACAAATCCAAACGTGCAAAACGCGTTCTGGGTACTAACCCTGAGATGGCACCTGGGGACGTTAAGCGTCTGAAACAAGGTCTTGCTAACCTGAAATAGCACACAGCACGGCAATGAATTAAGCATAAACATTATTTGGGAGGTCTTTTGATATGGCAAGAGTAAAGGGCGGATTCGTCGTTCGTCGTCGTCATAAAAAAGTATTGAAGCTTGCTAAAGGTTATTTTGGTTCCAAACACCGCATTTTTAAAACAGCTAACGAGCAGGTAATGAAATCGCTTGTTTACGCATACCGTGACCGTCGTCAGACGAAACGTAACTTCCGCAGACTGTGGATCGTGCGTATCAATGCAGCAGCTCGTTTGAACGGTTTGTCTTACAGCAAACTGATGCACGGCCTGAAATTGGCTGGTGTGGACATTAACCGCAAAATCCTGGCTGATCTTGCAGTCAACGATATCAATGCGTTCAACTCTTTGGCAACTGTTGCTAAAGGCAAAATCAACGCTTAATTATTGAAATGAAGACGTTGAAACCGCGAAAGTGGTTGAAAAGGTATCCCGAGCAGTATGCTGTGTAGGGATGCCTTTTTTTGTACATACTTAACGAAATGAAAAAAGTTCAAATCATTCAAAATACGAATAAACATGACGCATGATGACAGAATGTATGGATTTTTCAATAGGTGTAGCGCTTACATTAATCAATTTTCAAAAAAAATTGACCCAAGGTTATTAATCATCTGGATTTTAGGCGATCATAATTGTATAATCTCTAAAGTAAGTCTTCTATAGGATCTGTCTCGACAGTAAATGGCATGTATGACGACGTGTCCATTTTCAGAAAAAAGAGACAGTCCAGGGATCTAACACTAAGGGGGAACAGTATCAGCATGAAGAAAATGTTCAGTATGTCTTTGGTTATGCTGCTAGCGATCTCGGTCATTCTCGCAGGCTGCGGTAGCAAAAATCAAGGCGCGTCCAACGCAAGCGGCGGAGATACAGGTGGTTCTGCCAAAACATCGAATGTCCAAATTGGCATGGTTACAGATGTAGGTGGCGTAAATGACAAATCGTTTAACCAATCTGCATGGGAAGCATTGCAAGCCATTGAAAAAGAAACAGGTACCAAGGCTAAATACCTGCAAAGTAAATCGGATCAAGATTATATTCCTAACCTGAACCAATTTGTTAAGGGTGGTTTTAACCTGACTTGGGGTATTGGTTTTAATCTGGCAAATGCGATTGGACAAGTAGCGAAAGACAACCCGGACAAAAATCTGGCGATCATCGACAGTGTCGTAGATGTGCCTAATGTAAAATCGGTTGTTTTTGCTGAAAATGAAGGTTCCTTCCTGGTGGGGGTTGTAGCTGGTAAACTCACCAAAACAAACAAAATCGGTTTTGTGGGTGGACAAGATAGCCCGCTGATCAAACGTTTTGAAAAAGGCTTCGAAGCGGGTATTAAAGCAGTAAATCCAAATGCAAAATTGGAAGTAAACTACACAGGTGCGTTTGATAAGCCGGATCTGGGTAAAGCAGCTGCTGCAACGATCTACAACAGCGGTGCGGACATTATTTTTCACGCAGCTGGCGGATCAGGTACAGGCGTATTTAACGAAGCGCTCGCACGGAAGCAACAAGGTCAGCAAGTATGGGTTATCGGTGTAGATAAAGACCAATCGCTTGAGTTTGGTGATGACGTAACGTTGACTTCAATGGTCAAACGTGTGGATGAAGCCGTAAAACGCGTATCCAAGGAAGTTATCGACGGTAAATTTAAGGGCGGAATCGAAACGCTGGCTCTGAAAGATAACGGAATTGGCTTGGCAGATACATCCAGTAAAAACGTTCCTAAAGACGTGCTTGATCTCGTAGAACAATACAAGCAAAAAATTATTAAGGGCGAAATTACAGTTCCTTCGAAATAAGATTTGGCTTGCAAGATGAATAAAGGTGGCGACAAGGCTGGTTCACAAGACTAGCCTTGTTCTTACGTCTGGAGTTATACAGATCATAACGGTAAATCAGCTCATTAGAGCACATACTATAAAGTATATAAGGGTGATCTCATGGATGCAGCGACCCCCGTCGTTGAGTTAAAGCAAATTACAAAACGATTCCCCGGCATCGTTGCCAACGACTCCATCAGCATCAAGCTGCATAAGGGAGAAATTCATGCCCTTTTGGGTGAGAATGGTGCGGGTAAATCTACGCTTATGAATATTCTTTTCGGACTGTATCAGCCGGATGAAGGATCGATAGAAATCGGTGGAAAACCAGTACAGATTGCTAGCCCCAATAAGGCGATTGATTTGGGGATTGGCATGGTGCATCAGCATTTTAAGCTCGTGCAGCCGTTTACTGTCACCGAAAATATTGTCCTGGGCTCGGAGCCACGCAAAGGTCTGAAAATCAATTATAAAAAGGCTGCCGCCGAAGTACAGCGATTGTCTGAGCAGTATGGCCTTCAGGTGAATCCGAATGCCAAAATAGAAGATATATCTGTCGGTATGCAGCAACGTGTGGAAATTATAAAAACGCTTTATCGTGGCGCAGATATCCTGATCTTTGACGAGCCGACAGCGGTACTGACTCCACAGGAAATTATTGAGCTGCTGGACATTATGAAGCGTCTGGTAGCTGAAGGCAAGTCGATTATTCTGATCACTCATAAACTTAAAGAAATCATGCAAATTGCAGATACAGTTACGATTATTCGCCGGGGTCAGGTTATTAACACGGTCAAGACATCGGAAACGACGCCGAATGATCTGGCGGAGAAAATGGTAGGTCGCCGTGTGTCCTTTAAAGTGGACAAGCAGGCTGCCCAGCCGGGACAAACCGTGCTGGAAATGAGCCAAGTGGTCTCTAAAAACAAGGATGGCATTAGTGTTCTCAATGAGCTGAACCTGCAAGTCAAGGCAGGTGAGATTTTAGGAATCGCCGGAGTGGATGGCAATGGACAGAGTGAGCTGATTGAAGCTTTGACTGGTCTACGTAAGGTCGATGGCGGACACATCCGATTGCTCGGACAAGAAATGACGAATCAGTCGCCACGTAAAATTTCAGAGGCAGGCGTTTCGCATATCCCGGAGGATCGGCATAAGCACGGGTTGGTACTTGATTTTTCCATGAGCGAAAACATGGTTCTGGAGACGTACTATCAGGCTCCTTACAGTAAAAACGGCTTTTTGAACAAAGAGGCTATTGATAAGCAGGCGAAAAGTCTCATTGAGAAATTTGATGTGAGAACACCGGATATTCATACCAAGGCAAGAGCGTTATCCGGCGGTAATCAGCAAAAGGCAATCATTGCGCGTGAAATCGATAAAAACCCAGACCTGCTCATTGCGGCCCAGCCTACACGTGGGTTGGATGTTGGAGCGATTGAGTTTGTCCAGAAACAACTGATTGCCCAGCGGGATCAAGGCAAAGCAGTATTGCTCATTTCCTTTGAGTTGGATGAAATTATGAATGTATCCGACCGAATTGCTGTCATGTATGAAGGCAAGATTGTCGGGGAAGTGCTGCCGGAAGAAACGAATGATCAGGAATTGGGATTGATGATGGCCGGAAGTGCAGTGAAGAAAGGAGTAGAGAATGGCTAACCTATTGAAAATATTTACAAAAGACTCCTTTGTTCTGGCGCTGGTCTCTATTATTTTGGGGCTTCTTCTGGGGGCTGTCGTGATGCTGATTGGCGGCTACGATCCCATTGTTGCATATTCTGCACTATTTAGCCGTGTGTACGGAGACTCATACAACTTTGGTGAGGCTATCCGTGAAATGACTCCACTGATTTTGACAGGATTGGCATTTGCTTTTGCGGCTCGTGCCGGATTGTTTAATATCGGCGGTGAAGGTCAATTTCTGGTGGGTATGACGGCTGCTTCGATTGTGGGCATCAAGCTGCATGGACTGCCTGCTATTATACATGCGCCGCTGGCGATCATTGCCGGGGCGGTATTCGGGGGTCTATGGGCTGCAATTGCTGGCTATTTGAAGGCCAAGCGTGGCGTTAATGAGGTTATCACCTGTATTATGATGAACTGGATTGGTCTGTATTTGGCTAACCTGGTGATTAACCAGTTCGCACTCATGGAAGGTGAAAATCGTTCCGTGGATATTCTGCCTTCCGCTTCGATTTCGATTGAATGGCTGTCACAGATGATGGGAAATGCCCGGGTTCATTGGGGAACCGTCATTGCTGTGCTGGCAGCAGTGTTTTTCTATATTTTCTTGTGGAAAACCAAACAAGGCTACGAGTTGCGTGCTGTCGGATTTAATCAGGACGCATCCCGCTATGCAGGTATGAGTGTGAATCGCAATATCGTAAAAGCGATGTTCATTAGTGGTGTTTTTGCCGGCTTGGCGGGTGCCTTTGAAGTGCTGGGTGTATTCCATTATCAATCCGTCATGGCAGGATCGCCGGGAACCGGCTTTGATGGTATCGCGGTAGCGCTCATTGGGATGAATAATCCGTTTGGTGTGCTGCTGGGCTCTGTTTTGTTCGGAACGCTCACGTATGGTTCTGCGGGGATGAGCTTTAGCGCGGATGTGCCGCCCGAAATTATTCGGATTGTCATCGGCTCGATTATTTTCTTTATTGCAGCCCAGGGAATTGTACGTTGGGTTGTAAAGCCGCTCTACTCCAAGCGGAAGAAAGAGAAGGTGTTGTAAAATGAGTTGGTTAACACTTGGTGAATTAATCCATACAACGCTCGTTTTTGCGACAGCGATTATATTTGCGTCTCTCGGCGGAGTTTTTTCGGAAAAATCCGGTGTAACGAACCTCGGTCTGGAAGGTCTTATGGTGTTCGGGGCGTTTGCAGCGGGTGTAGGCGGATTTTATGCGGAACAAGCAGGACTGGGGGGAACCTCTGCGGCTTGGGTAGGTGTGCTGTCGGCGGCGGTATTCGGTATTCTGGTTTCGTTGATTCATGCTGTAGCCTCAATTACGTTTAAAGCCGATCAGGTCATTAGCGGGATTGTTATCAACTTTTTGGCGGCAGGCAGTACGCTATACATGGTTAAGCTTTTATTTGAGGGTGATGGCGATACTGGGCGAATTCAGGGGTTTAGCGAAATATCCATTCCCTATCTAGTAGATATTCCGATTTTGGGAAAAGCCTTTTTCCAAGCCTATCCGACGACCTATTTGGCCATATTATTAGTCATTATTGGATATTTTACATTGTATAAAACGCCGTTCGGCTTGCGGTTGCGTTCTGTGGGTGAGCATCCAGGCGCTGCGGATACCGTTGGTATCAAGGTAAATCGGCTGCGTTATATCGGGGTCATGATCAGCGGTGCGTTGGCTGGTATTGGCGGAGCTACGATCACCTTGACGACGACAAATATGTTTTCGCATAATACGGTATCCGGTCAAGGATATATTGCCATTGCCGCTATGATTTTCGGAAAATGGAATCCGCTCGGCGCTTTTGGCGCAGCTGTGTTTTTTGGCTTTTCTCAGGCCATTCGCAACTATGTGCAGTTGTTCGCATGGTCGCAAAGTATTCCCCAGGAAATTATTTTTATGCTGCCGTATCTCCTGACGATTATTGTTCTGGTAGTGGCTGTAGGGCGTTCGCGTGCTCCGGCTGCTTTGGGTCAGCTCTATGATCCAAGCAATCGCTAATAGTATATGGGCAGCTAAACACTGTTTGTATTGAAATCTGAAAATTGTATTTGTTCGCAAATCCGGTATCTGCATTCGCAGGTACCGGATTTTTTTAGGTTGTGCAGGCATTTAAACATACGCTTCTGGCATGGATGGAATAGACTGTGTTATGCAGATTGGACGACGCTCGGCCCCTGTCAGCTCCAGTCTGTTTTGTGGTGGCGGTGAGCTATCAAGGAGCCATTCAATCTGTCCATTCGTTGAGAAAGAAGGAGGAAATACGATGAAACAGGCAGTAACCAGAAAGCAGGTGGAGAAGCTTGTCGGTAAAGTCATTCTGGCTACTCGCAAGGATGGTTCCCAAGTCAGCGGCAAGCTGATTCGCATTTCGGGTAACCGACTGATTCTTCAGCCAAACCGTAAGAAAAAAGTAAAGACGAAGGCAATTATTCCCCTGGTGCTGTTTGACTTGCTTGCCATCGGCACGGCTCCTTACATTGGTGCATATGGCGGTTACGGAGCAGGTTATGGGGGACCAGGATATGGCGGTCCGGGATACGGTGCCCCTCAGTACGGCCCATATACAGATGGGGGATACCCCGGATCAGGTTATCCGTCTTACCCCAATGTATTCTAGGCTAATGGGATTATGAGATGTAGAAGGTACATTTTCACAATGCCTTTTCAAGTTCATGGCATCGGCTCAGGGAGACGTATCGTAGCATTTGGTACTGGTTGCGCAGATAAAAGCGGATTCCACGGATATTGTCTTCGTCTACCATGACTTTTGCTCGCTTGCAGCGTCGTAGACGTCCGTATTGCTCGGCATGCTCCAGCAGTTTTTTTCCGTAGCGCTGGCCTTGATAAGACGAAGAGATTGCGATCAAATCAATATATAGCAGCTCTCCATGCAGCATAACATGAATGAAGCCGACAGGCTTCGCATTATCTGGCCTGCAAGCGACAAAAGTGATGCCCCGGTTTAAGCGCCGGGGTAATTCTTTACGAATTTGGTCCATTTCTTGTGCGCTTAAATGCGATAGGGGAACAAGCTCTTGCTCAATCAGGCGAAGGATCATGCTGTCATCCTGGGCGCTGCGTTTGCGGATCATAAGCGGGCCTCCTTTTCCACCCTTTTAGCAGGCAAGACGCAGCTTTGGAGGTGCGCACAGTCTCGCCGTGTGGTCTTTTTTATAATATGCGGATACCTCTTGCAAGCGTGCGATTCAGAGGTACCCCGGAGAAAAAACATAAATTTTTATGAAATCTGGGTATTGACTATCCTAGATGGGGGACATATAATGTGTCTAAACATTTGAAAGAATGACATGAACTCAACGGCAATGAAAAGGACGAAGTGATTAGGGCTCTTTTGTTCAGAGAGTGAGGCATTAGCTGCAAGCTTCACCAAAATCCCTTTTTAACGAGCTCACCTTGGAGCTGTTTTCCTGAAAAGTATTTGGGCCCGATGATATTTAGCGGTGCGCTGAATCACCTATTAGGGAAAATCGTACGGTCTACGTTACAGACGCCAGATATGGAGATCCCTTGTGATTTCTGTACCTGCCAAGGTTCGATATTGCGAAATATCGGGCAAATACGGGTGGTACCACGGAAGCTATAGCCTTTCGTCCCTCAGTAACAGCAAGTCTGTTCTAGGGATGGAAGGTTTTTTTGTTTTTACAAATGTCAGATGTATGTAAATTTTGTAAAGGAGGATGACCAATGAGTGCACAAATTCCTGAAGTTCGGTCAACCGATGAATTACGTGAAAAGTGGATGAAACCTGAAGTGATTACAGGTTCGGAAATTTTGCTCCGTAGCCTGTTGCTGGAGGGAGTAGATTGTGTCTTCGGATACCCCGGTGGTGCAGTGCTTTACATTTATGATGCCATGTACGGCTTTGAGGATTTCAAGCATGTCCTCACCCGTCACGAGCAAGGAGCCATTCATGCGGCGGATGGTTACGCACGTGCCAGCGGTAAAGTGGGCGTCTGTATCGCGACTTCCGGACCTGGAGCAACTAATCTGGTAACTGGTATTGCGACGGCCTTTATGGATTCGGTGCCGTTAGTGGTCATCACAGGCAACGTTATATCCTCTCTAATCGGCACAGATGCTTTTCAGGAAGCCGATATTACGGGAATCACGATGCCGATTACGAAGCACAGCTATCTGGTAAGAGATGTAGAGGATCTGCCGCGAATCATTCATGAGGCATTCCATATTGCCAACACGGGTCGCAAGGGTCCGGTACTGATTGATATTCCGAAGGATATATCGGCAGCCCAAACGCTATTTGTTCCGCAAACGGGACCTGTGACCATGCGAGGTTATAACCCGAAGGTATTGCCAAACAAAATACAGCTAGACAAGCTGACTCAGGCTATTGCTGAAGCAAAACGCCCATTTATTCTGGCAGGTGGCGGGGTTGTATACTCCGGCGGACACGAGGCACTTTACGAGTTTGTTCGCAAAACGGAAATTCCGATTACGACAACATTGCTGGGATTGGGCGGTTTCCCAAGTGGTCATGAATTGTGGACGGGAATGCCGGGGATGCACGGAACGTACACCTCCAATCTGGCGATTCAACAGTCGGATTTGCTAATCTGTATCGGTGCCCGCTTTGATGACCGGGTGACAGGCAAGCTGGACGGCTTTGCTCCTCACGCCAAAATCGTTCATATTGATATTGATCCTGCTGAAATCGGCAAAAACGTACCGACAGATATTCCGATTGTAGGGGATGTGAAGGCGGTACTGGAATTGCTGAACCAGGATGTGAAACGTGCGAATCAAGCGGATGCGTGGAGAGCACAAATTCAACAATGGAAAAATGAGAAGCCTTATTCTTATAAGGATTCGGATACAGTGCTTAAGCCACAATGGGTTGTCGAGCTGCTGGATGAAACGACCAAAGGCGGCGCAATCGTAACGACGGACGTGGGTCAGCATCAAATGTGGGCGGCGCAGTATTATAAATTCAATCAGCCGCGCTCATGGGTAACATCCGGTGGGCTGGGGACGATGGGATTTGGTTTCCCTTCCGCGATCGGTGCTCAGATGGCAAATCCCGACAGACTGGTTATCTCGATTAACGGAGACGGCGGCATGCAGATGTGTTCGCAGGAGCTGGCCATTTGTGCAATCAATAACATCCCGGTCAAAATCGTAATTATCAACAATCAGGTGCTGGGGATGGTTCGACAATGGCAGGAATTGATCTATGACAATCGCTATAGCCATATTGATCTGGCCGGAAGCCCGGATTTTGTGAAGCTGGCTGAGGCATATGGCGTAAAAGGACTGCGTGCTACGAATAAGGAAGAGGCACGTCGGGCTTGGCAGGAGGCGCTTGATACACCCGGACCGGTCGTTGTCGAGTTTGTGGTCAGCAAGGAAGAGAATGTATATCCGATGGTGACGCAAGGTTCGACGATTGATCAAATGCTGATGGGGGACGAGTAAAATGACGACTAAAAATACCATTGCTGTACTGGTAAATGATCATCCCGGCGTTTTGCAGCGTGTGTCCGGCCTGTTCGGTCGCCGTGGCTTTAACATTGAGAGCATTACCGTGGGTCAATCGGAGGAAGCGGGATTATCTCGTATGGTCATTGTGACTATAGGAGATAAGAACAATCTGGAGCAGATCGAGAAGCAGCTTTACAAGCTGGTTGATGTCATCAAGGTTATTGATCTTAGCTCCAAGCCGATGGTTGCACGGGAGTTGGCGATGATAAAGGTGAAGGCAGAACCACCTCAGCGGCCAGAAATTATGGGCGTCGTGGAAACGTTCAGAGCAGCCGTAGTTGATGTTGGAACGACGAGCTTGATTGTTCAGGTCATTGGTGATACCGAAAAAATTGATGCCATGATCGAGCTGTTGAAGCCTTACGGTATTCGTGAGCTGACCCGAACCGGGGTTACGGCCATGATACGTGGCAATGCTTAATACGGAGCTTTAACGAATTACCGCTTATAGCGCATTACATCAATAAAGAACCGCCCGCATAAGAGCGGGGACTCGAAGAGATTTTCAAATTTTGGGTAACGAGGCAGAGTCTCTTGGAGTACCCGCTCATTATGAAGGGTCCAATTAAAAGGAGGAAATTAACCATGGCAGTTACAACGTACTACGAAAAAGATGCAGAGCTCAGCGTATTGAAAGGAAAAACAGTTGCCGTTATCGGTTACGGTAGCCAAGGACATGCTCAAGCACAAAACTTGCGTGATAGTGGTCTGAATGTTGTTATCGGTTTGCGTGAAGGCAAATCGGCAGATGTTGCAAGAAACGACGGTTTTGAAGTTCTGAACGTGGCTGATGCAACAAGCCGTGCAGATGTGGTTCAAATTTTGTTGCCAGATGAAACACAAGCTTCCGTATACAAAAATGAAATTGAACCTAACCTGAAAAAAGGTGCAGCGCTTTTATTCTCCCATGGCTTCAACGTTCATTTCGGACAAATCGTTGCTCCTAAAGATAGCGATGTACTGCTGGTTGCTCCAAAATCCCCTGGTCATATGGTACGTCGTACCTATGTAGAAGGCTTTGGCGTACCGGGTCTGATCGCAATCGAGCAGGATGCAACAGGTCAAGCGAAAGAAATCGGTCTTGCTTATGCCAAGGGTATTGGCTGTACACGTGCAGGCGTGATCGAAACCTCCTTCCGTGAAGAAACGGAAACAGATCTGTTTGGTGAGCAAGCGGTATTGTGTGGCGGCGTGAGCGCACTCGTAAAAGCGGGCTTTGAAACGTTGACTGAAGCAGGATATGCTCCTGAGATGGCTTACTTCGAATGCTTGCATGAGCTTAAGCTGATCGTTGACCTGATGTATGAAGGCGGATTGGCAACAATGCGCGATTCCATCAGTAACACAGCGGAATATGGCGACTATGTAACTGGACCACGTATCGTAACAGAAGATACAAAGAAAGCAATGAAGGACGTATTGACTGACATTCAACAAGGTAAATTTGCTCGTGACTTTATCCTTGAAAATCAATCCGGACGTGCATTCCTGACGGCTACTCGCCGTAATGAAGCTAACCATCCGATTGAAGTGGTGGGCGGACAATTGCGCGAAATGATGCACTGGATCAAAAAATAAGATCTTTTTGTACAACGAGTTCGACAATATGATTCATTCATAATGTAATATTACAATGCGGCCCTGCTTATTGCGTGAGCCGCATTGTAATTTAATGCTTCTATCCTGAGGGAGGTGCGTTAGGTTGCGCAAAATATATATATTTGACACAACGTTGAGAGACGGAGAACAGTCACCTGGTGTGAACTTGAATACCCGTGAGAAAGTAGAGATCGCCCATCAGTTGGAAAAACTGGGTATTGACCGTATGGAAGCTGGGTTCCCGGCTGCTTCTCCGGGCGACCTGGCTGCTGTCAATGCAGTTGCCAAGGCTGTCAAAAATTCAACGGTTATTGGTCTTTCACGTGCGAGGGAACAGGATATTGATGCGGTCCGCGAGGCACTTAAGGGAGCTCAGGACCCATGTATCCATATCTTTTTGGCAACCTCTCCGATTCACCGTCAGCATAAGCTGCGGATGGAGAAGGCACAGGTATTAGAAACCGCTCGTTCAGCCATTCGTTACGGGTTAAAATATTTGCCAAAGGTAGAATTTTCTCTGGAGGATGCAGGTCGTACAGAGCTTGATTTTGTGGTGGAAATGGTCACCATGGCTGTACAGGAAGGTGTGTCTGTCGTCAATATTCCGGATACCGTGGGTTACTTGACACCCTATGAATACGGCAACATTTTCAAGCATGTTAAGGAGAATGTGGTTGATGTGGAAAAGGTTCAACTGAGCGCACATTGTCACAACGACCTGGGAATGGCTACGGCCAATACACTGGCTGCGATCCTGAACGGGGCGGATCAGATTGAGGGCACCATTAACGGTATCGGTGAACGCGCCGGAAATACCGCTATTGAGGAAATCGCAATGGCACTGGAGACGAGACAGGAATTTTTCCAGGTCAAAACGTCTCTGCAACTGTCCGAGATTGCACGTACAAGCCGTATGGTCAGTCGCCTAACGGGCATGGTTGTGCCGGGTAACAAGGCGATTGTTGGAGCGAATGCTTTTGCACATGAATCGGGTATTCACCAGGATGGCATGTTGAAGGAAAAAACGACCTACGAAATCATGACGCCAGAAAGTATTGGTCTGAAGGAGAGCAAGCTGGTACTGGGCAAGCATTCCGGTCGCCATGCTTTCCGCGAACGCTTGATCGAGTTGGGCTACGAATTGAGCGAGGAGGAGCTGAACCGCTCTTTCGGACAGTTCAAGGATTTGGCTGATAGGAAGAAAGAAGTATCGGATGATGATATCCTGGCACTACTGGAAGAAAAACTGGCCGATTCACCGGAAGTCTTCAAGCTGGAAACGATTTTCGTAACATATGGCAACGAGGCTACACCTTCCGCCAAGGTACGTTTGGTTACCGACGAAGGTCAGGTTATTGAGACGGAAGCTGAAGGGAACGGCTCGGTGGATGCGATTTACAATGCGATTGACCAAGCCAGCAGTGAGGTAGTCGTTCTTTCGGATTACTCGATCAAGTCTGTTACCCAAGGTAAGGATGCTCTGGGTGAAGTGCATGTCGTGTTGACCCAAAACGATCTGTCTGTACAGGGACGTGGGGTAAGCACTGACATTCTGGAAGCAAGTGCCCGCGCTTATGTGGATGCATTGAATGGCTTGATCGACAAGCGTAAAAACTACAGCAATCGTGTAGATTATAAGTCCTAATGGCTGCGAATCAAGCCATTTGGAGTTTACAGGATCGGGTGTTTCCGGTCCTGTTTTGTTTTGACGTATTACAGATTTTCAGCTTATAGGCTAAGCCTATTAAATTGATAGATTCTATATCTTGGTCAAAGCCCTGCCATATATGTTACAAAGAAGGTATAAATAATACGCCCGTAAGGCTGTAAAATAAGAGGAGTGTACGTGATGGCAGACGTGAAAAAGATTGCGGTAATAGCTGGGGACGGAATCGGACCGGAAGTGGTCGCTGAGGCAGAGAAAATTTTGAAGCGTACGGAGGAAGTGTTTGGCCATTCATTTGAAACGGAGCATGCACTGTTCGGTGGAATTGCAATTGATGAGAAGGGTACACCATTGCCCCAAGAAACGCTGGCTGTCTGCCAATCTGCAGATGCCGTACTGTTGGGAGCCGTAGGTGGTCCCAAGTGGGATAACAATCCGAAGGAGCTTCGCCCTGAAACAGGACTGCTGGGTATACGCAAAGAGCTGGGCCTGTTCTCTAATCTTCGTCCGGCTGTCGTCTTCGACTGTCTCAAGGACGCATCGACACTGAAGCCTGAAGTGCTGGAAGGAACGGATCTGATCGTTGTGCGCGAGCTGACGGGCGGCATTTACTTCGGTGAGAAGTTCAGACGTGAAAGTCCTCAGGGTGAGGAAGCTGTCGATACATGCGCATACAATGTAATGGAAGTGGAGCGCATTGTTCGCCAATCTTTCGAGATTGCCCAAAAGCGTCGCAAAAAGCTCGCATCGGTGGACAAGGCCAACGTGCTGGAAACTTCCCGTTTGTGGCGTGAAGTGGTTAACCGGGTCGCAGTAGACTATCCGGATGTTGAGCTGGAGCATGTGCTGGTTGATAACTGCGCAATGCAATTGCTGCGTCGGCCGTCCAGCTTTGACGTCATCGTGACGGAAAATATGTTTGGCGATATCCTTAGTGATGAAGCGGCTATGCTGACCGGGTCCATCGGTATGCTGTCCTCCGCTTCTCTCGGGGAAGGCAGCTTCGGTCTGTACGAGCCGGTCCACGGCTCGGCACCGGACATTGCGGGTCAAGGACTGGCCAACCCGATTGCAACCATCCTGTCCGTTGCTTTAATGTTCCGTATGACCTTTGCATATGAGAAAGCTGCTGATGCCATTGAAAAGGCGGTCGCTGAGGTACTGGATGCCGGACATCGCACAGCCGATATCGCGGTGGATAAATCCAAGGCCATCTCGACAACCCAAATGGGTGATCTGATTGCAGCGGCTATTCGATAAAAGCTTAGAGGCTTCCTTGAAACAAGGTAGCTGATTATACAGCAAGTGCATGATACAGCAGCTCCTGAGCCATCAGGGGCTGCTGTTATATCCGGAAGTGTACAACCTGGTGAATGTGTATAAATTGTGAATTTTCAAAACCTAGTTTAAAATAATTCTAAAAAAGTAATGGTTACAATATTGACTTTGATTTCTGCGAATGATAACATTTATCAAGTAGGTTGTTTTAATACAATACAGATGATTGAGGAAAACATATTTGGTGTTTTTCTTACATATTTTAAAAGGAGGATTTCATATTATGGCAGAAAGATTGGTAGGAAGACCCGCACCTGATTTTGCATTGGAAACAGTGACTGGGGACGGTCAAGAATTTGGTTCGGTGAAGCTTTCCGATTACCGTGGCAAATGGCTCGTGTTCTTCTTCTATCCACTGGATTTCACTTTTGTGTGCCCAACAGAAATCACAGCATTGAGCGATGCTGCTGACCAATTTAAAGAGCTGGATACTGAAATTCTGGGTATCAGTGTAGACTCCGTACACAGCCACAAAGCATGGATCAACACAGCAAAAGAAAACAACGGATTGGGCAAACTGAACTTCCCGTTGGCTTCTGATATCACGAAAAAAACAGCAAGCGATTATGGCGTCCTGATCGAAGAAGAAGGAATTGCATTGCGCGGTTTGTTCATCATTGATCCTGAAGGCGAATTGAAATATCAAGTGGTTAATCACAACGACGTAGGTCGTAGTGTAGAAGAAACATTGCGTGTACTGCAAGCTTTGCAATCTGGCGGCTTGTGCGCAATGAACTGGAGACCAGGCGACAAGAACCTGTAATACAAACTTCAGAAGAAGTTGAACATTAAACTTGCAAGCCCCCAACAAGCGGTTTTTTACCGACATTGGGGGCTTGCTTGCCTATGTTATGCAGGAAAAGATTTTATAATTGTGTGTGTTTGAAGTGAACAGTACAGGATGAAATAAGAAATAATTGTGGAAATGTTACTGTGTTTTGGAGGAATTTCGACTGGTGAAAGCGAATAAGGTAACATAGAGGATAAACAAGGCGGAACAGGTTTTGTTCAGAGGAGGCTGAGCCCGGATGAGTTATTGCTGTGGAGCAAGCATGGTAGGAACCAAGGGAACGCTGAAGCATTACCGCACCCAAGTTCATAATGTTCCTTTGCTGTTTTGCCCGGTATGTCGTCGCATTGAGGTCCATTATAAAGTCGAGAATGAGTATGAAATTTTGGCGGAGTATGCACATGGAGACGGGGCAAGCGAGATTGATTTTCAGGACTACGTCATGGAAGATGATGATACGATATTTGAGAATTGTGTGAATCGAGAGAGTGAAGATGCGTTTGAAATTGTGAAGCGCCAAATTGACATGTCTCTGGATTTATTGACGGTAGCAAAGCAGATGAACGATGAAAAATGGCAGGGAGAGCTCAAGAGAAGACTGGCTGTTATGAGCCAGAGACGCTCTCGGCTTCAGCACAATAAGAGCGGCAGTTGACATCCTACACACCAAAGAAGCTCTCACACCTAGAGAGCTTTTTTGGTGTGTAGGGCGCTTATTCCTAACTTATTATTTCGTTTTTGGTAATGTTGCGTAGATATTATGACGAAAGAAAACAGGATAAAAATGTGAATTCGACACTTTTTCCGATTGACTGGAATCCTAAGTCTTGTCTATCATAAAATTAGACTTTCAATTGGAAAGAGATGACCGGGATTTTATGAATCTGTTTTCTAACCGTTGAAGGGTAGTCGATAGATGATGTCTTTCTCTTCTTCAAAAAATGTTAAGCGTCCGATACGGCCAGTTTATCATTCCGAAACAAGGGGGAAGCCTGGCATGATCAGTGAATTCCAAGAAGCCTTGCTTGATACCGTGGGAGCTTGTCCTCCCACACAGATCGCCAATAACAAGTATGAAAATGTGCTGGAGAACCTGGATAGTGGTATCATGCTGTTTGACAGTGACGGTGTACTGACCTTTATTAACGTGCAAATGGCCAAACTGCTGGAACTGCCGCGTAGTTCGCTGGCAGGCCGCAACTTGATGCAAATTTTGCATCATCCCGAGTTAAGCCGATTTAAGAAGAAGAAAATTATGCAGATATACAAAGAGACCATCTTTCATAGAAAGCGCTATCATGAGCTGATTGATGAATATGGTCGGCATTGGCTGATTACAGTGACCTACGGGGATCAGATGGATGGCGATTTTTTGTTCAGTGTCAAGGATGTGTCGGATTATAAGCAAATTGAGCAGACGGCGTATCAAAATGACAAGCTCGCGATGTTAGGACGCATTTCCGCCTCAATCGCTCATGAAATCCGTAACCCGCTTACCGCTATTCGGGGTTTTATTCAATTATTGCGGCCGCATCTGGTGGAGCTGGGAAGAGATGAGTATGCTCGTATAATATTGACAGAGATAGATCGCGCGAACGACATTATTTATGAGTTTCTGAATTCGTCCAAGCCTTCAGCTCCGCAAAAAACGGCTGTACCTGTGATGGGTCTGCTGAAAGAGGTTGTGATGCTGACCGAAAGCGAGGCGCTGATGAAGGGTTGTCAAATCGCACTGGATGAAAATAGTACGCTCATGAAGGTGTCGATTGATGTAAAGCAAATTAAGCAGGTCATTCTCAATATGATCAAAAATGCAATGGATGCCATCGAAGGTATCGGAGAGGACCGTAAGGGATGCATTGATATACATACAGTGCTGGAAGGCTCGTATGTCCATATTTGCATTGAAGATAACGGTTTGGGAATGGATCACAATACATTATCACGTTTATTTGACCCATTTTTTACAACGAAAGAAAGCGGTACCGGCTTGGGATTGGCAGTGAGCTATCGGATCATCAAAAATCACGGAGGCTTTATTCATGTAGACAGTACACATGGAAAGGGGACACAGTTTAAAATCACGCTCCCTGTAGTTTAGTGTGCTGGGACTTTCACAAAGGGGTGTAGTAGCTACGGATTCTTTTGTGTTCTTACAGTACTGGAGTATAGGTATCACTCATTTGAAAAAGAACAGATAGAGCGCAGGATCTGAAAAGATGATGCGCTTTTTTTGGTGTTGTAAGCTTATTAATTTGCGTAAATATGAAAATGAAATAATGAATATAAAACTAAAAAATGATTCACCTTTCACAGATTAAATGTTATTATGTACCAGAATCCATATTTATTTTTGATACTATAGACTTAAAAAACGGCTTCCAAAGCTGTCAAACGTCTTAGATGATCGGAATTTCCGATATGCAGGGGGCTGAATAGGCTGAATGATTACACAGCTGGAAGTAAAGAAAACGTTAGGCATCGGCATTGCTGCGCTAGCTCTGTTTGTCTTGGTTCAGTTACTTTATGAAACCTTGAATAAGCTATACTCTTATAATGTTTTTTTCTTGCTATATCCCATTGCTGGATTCGTCTGTGGAGCGATCTGTTTCTCTATTTTTTATCAATCCTGGTCGGTTTTGCTAGAGCAGTTATCCTGGCAGAGACTTCTCATCGCGCCCACATTTCTGGTGGCAGGACTTCTTTACCTTATTCATATCCTCTCGTTTAGTTTTATTAGCCTGACGGATTTTGTTTTGTCTCCGGGTATTTCGCTGTGGCTTCTTTATGTGAACCGTGTCTTTACCTCTATTATGCTTATAGTCATTTGCTCTTCCCCCTTTAAAAAAGCCAAATCAGGATACAGGAAAACCGCTTTATGGACAGGTATAAGTTTTACTTTGCTGATCCTGGGGACCATTCAGATATACGGGCCGCACTTACCCGATCTGGGTGTAAGACATGAGATGGACAACCTGGGGTGGATGTTGAACTGGGTTATCCTGTTTCTGCTTGTATCCTATTTTATTTTGGGTGTACGCAAATATTTGCGGCATCCATCTCCAGAGTTTGGTAATTTTCTTATGCTTCGCGGGATTGGGCTGTGTATCGTGAGCCAGTTGTTTTATTTGTTCTCCCGGCAAATGAGTGATATAAATCAGCTTATGGGACTTGTGATGAATGCTATTGCGTTTTATGATCTGCTAAGCGGCTTGGTTCGGCTCATGGTCCTTGTTCCATACCAGGAAAAGAAGGCGGCAGAATCTGAATTTAATTACATAGCCTATTATGATGATATCACAGGGCTACCGAATCGTCGGCGTCTTTTACAACGTCTGGAGCAATCTCTGAGCAATCCATTAAAACCCGATGAGACGGCAGCTCTTTTAATATTGAACATTGACCGATTCAAAACCATTAACGATTCGTTGGGGCATATGGCAGGGAATTATTTGCTGTATGCGGTGGGAGAACGCTTGGAGCATTTTTGCTGTGAAGGCGAGGATGTTTTCGGTATGGGCAGAGATGAGTTTGCGTTTCTTCTCACAGGCTATCAGGATATAGATGCTATGAAAAATCGTATTGATGATATGGTAAAGCTGTTTGAGCAGCCTTTTGAAATTAATGGTGAGTACTATCATGTGATGGTGAGTATAGGGATAGCTTTATATCCTGTGGATGCCACTCAGGGTGAGAAGCTCATACAGCATGCGGATACCGCTGTCCATAATGCCAAGGAGCAGGGAGTGAATTTTAAGCGGTATACCAGTGTCATGCAGATGCGGGCGCAGGAAAGGCTCCAATTGGAAAATGATTTGCGGCGTGGGCTTGAAAATAAAGAGTTTTCACTGGTGTATCAACCGCGTGTTCACTTGAAGAGCGGTGAACTGACGAGCTTGGAGGCACTGGTGCGTTGGAACCATCCTCATCGTGGAATGGTGATGCCGGGAGATTTTATTCCGGTGGCTGAAGAAAGCGGTCTGATCATGCCTTTGGGGGAATGGGTGCTGCGGGAGGCTTGCCTGCAAAACAAGCGTTGGCAGAAGGCAGGGTACCAGCCCATCCCGATATCAGTGAATTTATCCATGCGCCAATTTCAGCAAAAAAAGCTCGTGGATGTGATCCGGGGCATTTTGACCTGCACGAGACTGGAGCCGTGCTACCTGGAACTGGAGATTACAGAGAGTATGACTTTTGATAAGGATCGGGCCTTTGAGCAACTGAAAAACATAAAGGCCATTGGCGTTGCAATCAGTATCGACGATTTTGGAACAGGCTATAGTTCGTTGCATTATTTGAAAAATCTTCCGATTGACCGACTTAAAATTGACCGTTCCTTTGTCAATGAGGTGCTGGTGGACAGCAAAAATGCGGCTATTGTGTCGACCATTGCCTCCATGGCCCACCATTTGAAGCTAAAGGTTACAGCTGAAGGAGTGGAAAACGAGGGTCAGCTCCAATTTTTACAGGCTCAGGATTGC
Organism: Paenibacillus sp. NRS-1782; assembly: GCF_050467685.1. Lineage (NCBI taxonomy): Bacteria > Bacillati > Bacillota > Bacilli > Caryophanales > Paenibacillaceae > Paenibacillus > Paenibacillus sp. NRS-1782. Next base: position 105,930 of record NZ_JBITPH010000049.1, on the reverse strand, counting down.
CATGAGGGGCAAGGCTATTATTTCAGTCGGCCTATTTCGGCGGAATCTTTTGAAAACCTGTTTTTGCGCAAACCTATGAATTGGCTGGTTCAGGATGGTATGTAGTTTACTTGCAATTTACAGGCAGGTAAGCTATACTAAATAACATCCTGATTTTGCTGGTTGACAACAGCTCGTTGATGTCATTCATATGAATTAAGATATTTTAAAGTGCGGGTGTAGTTCAATGGTAGAACTTCAGCCTTCCAAGCTGATAGCGTGGGTTCGATTCCCATCACCCGCTTTGCGTAAAAAAGTAAAAACCCTTGTGACGCAAGGGTTTTTTATTTTTCCCATAGCTCGACGTATGACACAAACCAAGGATTTTGTCACTAAATATGCAGGCTCGTCCAATACAACCCTTGTATTCGGAAAATAATTTTGTCGTGCATTATGATTTGCAAATACGTTCTGATCTGCTATACTGGCTGCAAGCAAGTATTCCGTGAAAAGGAAGGTAACGATACGTCCGATGAAGTAAGACACTGATTTTCCCCATAAACTGCACAGTTACTGGCAGGCGGCTGTATGCTGCAACGGGAGAGGTGTGTCTGAAAATGAGGTTTGGGACGTATACGTTTGCTCCGGAACGGGATTATGCTTTTTTTCGTTTACGGTTCTCTTTCTCATAAACGTATGTTCTAAAACGATTCATAGCAGTCATTCTATATTCTTTGTATGCAAGCCGCAGCCTTCTGCGGCTTTTTTTATTGCATCCGGTGATGAAAACCGGACCGGGAAAGGATGATTACCATATGAAAACCATTTTGCGTATTCGAAATGTCATAAAGGATTGGAACGGGACGTCTTTGTTTGAGAATGTGTCCATGGATGTGACGGAGGGGGAGCGGCTCGCCCTGTTCGGAAGAAATGGAGCAGGCAAAACGACGCTATTGCGCATACTGTTGGGCGACGAGGCGCCGACTTTAGGTAAAGTAGAGCATGAATTGCCGCTGGAGGAGCGGGGCTGGCTGAAGCAGCAGGATACCATTCAATCCGCGCGAACTGCACTAGAGGTGGCACAGCAGGCCAGTCCTGAGCATTGGCGAGTGAAGACGACGCTGAAGCAACTGGAGGCTGAAATTGCCCATAGGGGAGAGGGAACAGAGCGTCAACTGGAGCAATACGGCGAGCTGATGGATGGGTATGAGCGGCTGCAAGGTTTTGCTTGGGAGTCCGAGGTGGAAAAGGCGCTGACCCGGATGGGAATGCCTGCTGAGACGTGGCCTGTTGCCTATGGTGACCTGAGCGGAGGGCAGAAGACCAGAGTACGGTTAGCCGGATTGATGGTCAGACAGCCGAAGCTGCTGGTGCTGGATGAACCGACCAACCATCTGGATGCCGAAGGCTTGCTCTGGCTGGAGCAGTGGCTGTCCACATATCTTGGGACGCTGCTGTTTGTATCGCATGACAGAGCCTTTTTGGATCGAGTAGCTACAGGCATTTGCGAGCTGACGTCAACCGGCATTCGACGCTATAAGGGCGACTATACGGAATATAAGGCGCATAAGGAACGGGAGCTGCGGGAGCAGGAAGCCAGCTACCGGAAGCAGGAGCTGGCACGGCAGGCATTGGAGGAGACGATTCGAAACTACCGGGAATGGTTCCATCAGGCGCACCGGGCAGCTTCCAATGTGGAAATGGGCATTACGCAAAGCTTTTACAAGGCCAAGGCTAATAAAAATATTTCCCGTTATCATGCGAAGGAGAAGGAGCTGGAACGGCTGGAGGCCAATCGGGTTGAGCAGCCGCGTGAAGCTGCGTCTCTGCATATGAAATTAAGTGACAGCGGATTTCAGGCCAAATATTTTCTGCGTGCCGAGCATGTATATTTTAGGTATGACGACCATAATACCATTGTGCAGGATCTCAACCTGAACATTACACGTGGCGATCGTCTGGCTGTTCGGGGTCCGAATGGAATTGGCAAAACAACGCTGCTGCGGCTGTTAACAGGACAGTTGGAGCCGTATAAGGGAAAGATCACAGCGAATCCACAGCTAAAAATTGGATATTTCTCACAGGAGCTGGAGCAGCTTCCAGAGAATCAGACATTGCTGGACAGCTTGCTTGCGCTCCCCACCATGACGCAGACGGAAGCGAGAACGGTGCTGGGATGCTTTCTTTTTGCCAGAGAAGATGTGTTCAAGAGGATCGGGACGCTCAGTATGGGTGAGAAATGCAGAGTGGCCTTTCTACGTTTGTACTTTAGTGGAGCCAACCTGCTGGTGCTGGATGAGCCAACCAATTATTTTGACATTGAAACCCGTGAGATTGTAGAGGAGTCTTTGCGCAGTTACGATGGGGCATTGGTGCTTGTCTCTCATGACCGGGAGCTGGTGCGCCGGACGGCAACCCGTTTGCTTGATATGCAGTCTGGAGGCACCTATGAAATCTACGAAGGAACAGCCGACGAAAAGCAGGAAGAACAGCGGAACCGTCAACGGGAACCAGAGGATCAGGAGCAGCGTGAGGAGCGTCTGCGATTACAGCTGCGCCTTACGGAGCTGATGGGTACGGCTGGGCCGAACGATGAAAATCAGGAACTGCTGTCAGAAATCAGGCGTATTCGTGCCAAACTGGATCAGTGGGATTAAACTGCTGTGTGAAAATGGGTGAAACGTATGCCCGGCTTGCCAAAGCGCGAGGGTTTGCATATAATAATGAACAATAGTTCGAAATTTGAAAATGTCTTGATGGAGAAGAGTAGGCAGTGTCCGATTGAACAGGGAGGAAGCGCCGTAGGATTGAGAGCGTTTCTGCAAAACAGGGCTGTTGAAGTTCGCTCCGGAGCAGTTCCTTGAACCTCCCATGCTATCCGTAGATGGCAAGTGGGCAAGTAGGGGATACCGGTTCACGACCGTTACAACGTGCAGAGCGAGATGATCATGCATAGCATGGATAACACCTGTACTGTCGAAAGGCAGATATTGTCGAAAGGCGAAGCGCGGGGTGTGCTGAGCAGGATTGTCTAACGAGGGTGGTACCACGGTCTTTTCGTCCCTTACCGGGAGAAAGGACCTTTTTTTGTTGTCTGAAAAGCTGGATATGAAGAAAGGGGACTGAACAGGCGATGAGCGAAACCATCCAAATGAAGGAACATTTGCTGGCCTTGAAGGAAGAAGCATTGGAAGTATTGGAGAAGGTGGCAACGCCCAAGGAGCTGGCCGATCTGCGGGTCAAATATTCGGGTAAAAAGGGTGCCCTGACTGAAATTTTGCGCGGTATGGGCAAGCTGAGCGCGGAAGAACGTCCAGTTGTTGGACAAGTAGCCAATGAAGTGCGCGAGGCGATTGAAGAAGTCGTCAATCGTAAACAGGACGAGTTCACCAAAGCAGAAACGAATGAGCGTCTGCAAGCGGAAAAGATCGATGTTACACTGCCTGGACGCACAATGCCGCAAGGTGGATTGCATCCACTCAACAAAGTAATCGAGCAGATCGAGGATATTTTTACAGGTATGGGCTACCGGGTTGCAGAAGGTCCACAGGCTGAGACGGATTATTATAACTTTGAAGCGTTGAACCTGCCTAAAAATCACCCGGCGCGGGATATGCAGGATTCGTTCTATCTAACCGAGGATCTGTTGATGCGTACCCATACGTCACCCGTTCAGATTCGCGCAATGGAGGCGATGAAGGGCGAAACACCTATCAAGGTCATTTGTCCGGGTACGGTTTTCCGACGTGATGACGACGATGCTACGCATTCTTTCCAATTTCACCAAATTGAAGGGATCGTTGTTGGTAAAGGCATTCGCATGAGTGATCTGAAAGGAACCTTGCTGCAATTTGCACGCGAAATGTTCGGGGAATCGACCGAAATCCGTCTGCGTCCAAGCTTCTTTCCGTTTACCGAGCCGAGTGCTGAGGTAGACGTGACTTTTGTAAAGAAAAATGGCGAGCGCGTATGGATCGAAATTTTGGGCTGTGGCATGATGCATCCGAAAGTGCTGGAAATGGGCGGTTTTGATCCCGAGGTATATAGCGGCTTTGCATTCGGTATGGGTGTAGAACGGATTGCCATTTTGAAATACGGAATTGACGATATTCGTCATTTTTATAACAGCGACCTGTCATTCTTGAAGCAGTTTGCGCGTCAATAAACAACTATATCAAGGGAAGTGAACCCATATGAAAGTATCATTCGATTGGCTATCCGAGTATGTGTCGCTGGATCAGGTGAGCGCGGAGGATCTGGCTGAGAAAATCACCCGTTCGGGCATTGAAATTGATGAGGTCGAACATCGGAACAAAGGGATTACAGGCGTCGTGGTCGGTTATGTCAAAAGCAAGGAAAAACACCCTGATGCGGATAAGCTGAATGTGTGTATTGTCGATGCGGGACAAGAGGAAGATCTGCAAATCGTGTGCGGTGCCAAAAATGTGGATGTAGGGCAAAAGGTTCCTGTTGCCGTTGTGGGCGCGAAGCTGCCGGGAGATTTTCAGATTAAAAAGGCCAAGCTGCGCGGTGTCGTATCCATGGGCATGATCTGCTCGGCTAAGGAACTGGGTATGAATGACAAGCTGTTGCCCAAAGAGTTGCAGGAAGGTATTCTGGTGCTGCCCGAGGATGCTGAAATCGGTACGCCGATTACGAAGCTGCTGGCGCTGGATGATCAGGTGCTGGATTTTGATCTGACACCAAACCGTTCGGATTGCTTGAGTATGCACGGAGCGGCTTATGAAGTGAGCGCGATTCTGGGGCGTGACATTTCGCTGGCTGACCCGGCTAAGGATTTGGTGGAAATCAGCGATGCGGCGGCAGATCATCTGTCGGTGAAGGTGGATGCACCTGAACTGTGTACGCACTATGCCGCTCGTTATATCACGGGTGTAAAAGTGGGAGCTTCTCCGCTGTGGATTCAAAACCGCCTAATGGCGGCGGGAGTTCGTCCGATCAACAACATCGTGGATATTACGAACTATGTCATGCTGGAATACGGTCAGCCGTTGCATGCTTTTGATGCGGATAAGCTGGAAAATGGCAACATCGAAGTACGTCTCGCTCGTGCAGGCGAAACATTGGTTACGCTGGACGATCAGGAGCGCAAGCTGGAGCCACATATGCTGCTGATTACAGACGGCGTGAAGCCGATTGCGCTGGCAGGGGTGATGGGCGGAGCCAATTCTGAAGTTACGGATGCGACGGTCAGCATTGCGCTGGAATCCGCGAAGTTTGACGGCGGTACGGTTCGCAAAACGTCCCGTCAGCTTGGACTTCGTTCCGAAGCAAGCCTGCGTTTTGAAAAAGAGGTTGATCCGGGTGCTGTTGTACCTGCAGTGAACCGTGCGGCTGCGCTGATTCAGCGTTATGCAGGAGGCACTGTGCATCAAGGCATCGTGGAAGCTGTTTCTGCGAAGGCCGAAAGCCGGATTATCAAGCTGTCGCTGGATAAAGTGAACCGGTATTTGGGAACAGAGTTGTCGTTGCTTGAGGTAAAAACGATTTTCGGCAAACTTCATTTCGGATGCGGTGACGTGGAGCAAGGTGTGTTGGAAGTGGAAGTGCCTACACGCCGCGGGGATATTACCATCGATGTGGATTTGATTGAAGAGGTAGCCCGTCTGTATGGCTATGACAATATTCCGACGACGCCGATTGAAGGACCCACGACGCCGGGTGCTTTGACGGCATCGCAATCACTGCGTCGTTCTATGCGTAAATTGCTGGCCCATGGCGGCTGGCAAGAGACGATCAGTTACTCGTTTGTGCACCCGGAAAGTGCAGGTTTGTTTAATGCGCTGACAGAGGGAAGCCATCCGGTACGTTTGGCGATGCCTATGAGCGAAGACCGCAGTGTGCTGCGTACGAGCATTATTCCGCAAATGCTGGATACAGCAGTGTATAACATGAACCGGAAGCAGGAAAATCTGGCGATTTTTGAAATAGGCACTGTATTTTATACCGCGGAACAAACGTTGACCCGCCAGCCGCAGGAAATTCAAGTGCTCAGTCTGCTGCTGACAGGCGTACGCCGTGAAAAACAATGGAACATCGGTGCTGAGAAAGTCGATTTTTTTGATATTAAAGGTGCATTGGAAACCGTATTCGGCTATTTCGGATTGGGTGCAAGCATCCGTTATGTGGCTGACCAGCCGCAAAGCTATCATCCGGGACGTTCTGCCTCCGTATGGCTGGATGTGAATGGAACCTCCCAACGAGTCGGCACCATCGGGCAGATCCATCCGGAGCTGCAACAGTCTTATGGGCTGAATGATACGTATGTAGCGGAAATTGCGTTGCAACAGCTGATCGAACACGCCAACAGTCACATTCAGTTCAGAGAGCTGGCCCGCTTCCCGTCCGTGGAGCGCGATATTGCCCTTGTGGTGGATAAGAGCGTCGAGGCAGGCGAATTGCTGCGTGTGATTCATGCGGCAGGCGGAGAGCTATTGCAGGATGCACGGGTGTTTGATGTATTTACAGGCAGCAAGCTTGGTGAAGACAAGAAGAGCGTAGCTATCTCTCTTACCTACCGTCACTGGGAGCATACGTTGACGGATGAAGAGATTAATGCAGTGCATATTCCTGTCGTTACGTCTCTGGAACAAACTTTTGAAGCGGAATTGAGAAAGTAGCAGGAAATGCGGGGAGCCGTATCGAATCTTAGTGACAGAGGTTCGATACGGCTTTTTGGCCTATCATCATTGAAGCTCTCTACTCTGATATTCACCCGCTGCGGGGAAGCCGGACTAATGGGGTTGAACGCTTCACGAAGGGCGGGTTACCCTAGTACCGGACACAACTTAGAATCAACATACAGTAGTATTGAAGGAGGGCTTAATTGTGACTACACCAGATCGTACTCGCGTCACTGTAGAGATCTACGGTACTTCTTATAAACTCGTCGGCAGTAATACCGATTATATGAAGCAGGTTGCCAATTACGTGGATGAACGCATGCATAGCATTTCTCAGGCTCATTCGCGTCTTGATATGCCCCGAATTGCCGTACTGGCTGCGGTTCATATGGCAGAAGAAGCTGTACAAATTCAGGAAATTCAGAGCCATATGAACCGGTTGGCCGGGGAGCGGGCGGAGCTTCGGGGCGAACTGGCTCAACTCCAGACGGCTCTTGGAGAACAGCAACAAAAAAATACGGATATGCAGCAGTCTTTTGCCCAATTGAAGGAAGAGAAGGAAACGGTTCTGAAAAAATGGAAGGAGAACGAATCCGTATCAGCCAGGGAAATTGCCGAATTAAAGGCGAAGCTGGAACAGCAGCGGAAAATAGCGGCAGAACTCGAAAATGGACAAAAGCAGGCTGAACGTCAATTGGAGGAGTCCCGTCAGGAAGCTTCTCGTAAGCTGAAAGAGCAGCAGGAGGCGGCAAATGCCCGTATCCGCCAGATGGAGGAGCAAACCAAGAAGGAGCTGGCCGAATCGGTCAAGCAGGCGGAAGCCAAGCTGTCGGCTGCGGAAAAGACTCATCAGGAGCGTCAGCGTACAGAGCTGGACAAGCTGCGTTCTGCTTTGCAGCAGGAGCATAGCCGGAAGGTCACCGAATGGCAGGGCAAGTGGTCCGGGCTAAACGAGCAGTTGGAGCAGGAGCGTAAACAGGCGGAACTGGCGTTGAATGAAGAAAAGCTCCAACATCAGGAAGCGGAGAAATGGGCCGAGGAAGCTGCACTGGAGCAGGAAATTCGGATCGAGGAGCTTCAAGAGCAATTGGAGCAGGTACAAGCAGGCAGTACAGAGCTGTCTTCCCGTCTGGGAGAGGCGCAAGAGCAGGTTGCAGCATTGAAGCAACAGCAGTCCGAGCTGGAGTCTATACTGGAAACGCAGCGACAGGCTGCGACAGAACGGGAGCAGGCGGATACGCTTGCGCGTGAAGAACTGCAAAGCCGTTACGATGAATTGGTAGCGGAAGCCAAGGCAACGCAGCAGCAAGCGGCCAAGTTGGAGGAAGAACAGCGACGGATGCAGAAGTTGCTGGAGCAGGCGCATGTGTCCTCCCGTAAACTGCAAAGTGAGCTGGCCACACTGGCCGAAAGCGAGAAATCTTGGAAGAAGCTTGCTGAGGAACGCCAGCTCGCAGTAGATGAGCTGGAGCTTTCGATATTGGAAGTACGTGAACGGAAGGATACTGTACAGGAGAAACTACAGCATGCCGTGGCTGAGGCTGAAGTTGTAAACCATAAGTTTGCTGCACAACAGCAACGTCTGTTGCAGTTGGAAGCGAGAATCAAGGAGCTTTCACCTGAGCTGATTCGCGCTCAGAACGAGCTGGAGAAGGCAATCCTGCGTGAGCAAGAGGGGGCAAAGGCTTACAAAACGCTTCAGGAGCAGTATGGAAGCATGAAGAGCCGGGCAGAGCAACTGGGACAGAATATCAAGCAGCTCCAACGTGAGGATAGCGAACGGCGGAAGGAACTGGAGCGCGCCGAAGAGGAATCACTGGAATGGCAGCTTAAATACGAGCAGTTGAAGGCCGAATCGGAACGTTTGGAGGCCGAGGATGCTGCCCGTAAGAAAGAATTTGCCTCATGGGAACGAGAAATAGCCGTTACTGTTGAGCAAAAGGAACAGCTTCAAGAGGAAATTCGTTTGGCGGTTGAAGCTGCCGAGATGGCGAAGGCTGAACAGCAATCTGTAGTTCAGGAACGGATGGTTTTACAATCCGAGCTGGAGGAAGTCGGTCAGAAGTATGAGCTGGCGGCTCATCAGCTTCGTCTTTTGCAGGTTCAACAGGATGTCGATCGGGAAAATACGGAGAAAATATCAACGGAATTACGTCAACTGCAAGAGGAATATACAAAGCTTCAATCCGAGTACAATGAGTGGATTGAATTAATCGAACAGGATCAGTAGATACGGATAATAAATGCAATGCAATCCCCGGCTGCTTATCGCCGGGGATTATTTGTATGCTGTATCCTATTCGGCTCTTGGATGACAAAAGGCTGTCCAGCGGCAGGAGAAATCTGCTGTGGAACAGCCTTGTCGGGAATGTGACCCTGAATTATTTCTCGCTCTTGCGGCCAGCTTCAAACGGTGTAGATACCGGAATGAACAGGTCGATAATCCCGATAACCAATGCAGCGAGCAATGCGCCCAAAAAGGAAACACTGACACTGGTTACGATATATTGAGCCATCCAGATAACCAGAGCGCTCACCAGGAAGCCTACGATACCGCGTCCGAATGGTGAAACGCGTCGGCCAAACATAGCCTCAATGATGTAACCGATCAAGGCAATGACAATGGCAAGGAGCAGCGCGCTCCAAAAGCCGCCTACACTAAAGCCGGGAACGATCCAGCTTACGACCATCAGAACCAAAGCGGCAACGATGAAACGCACAATGTGCCCGAGAATGCTCACGGAATAACCTCCTTTGTTTTTTGAATGTACAGGGTTATACAAAGGTTATTGTATGGCATAAAGGGTTTTCTTATGTGTAAAACGGAGTTGGCAAATAGCGTAAGTGCGCGGCTTTCGTTATAATATAGATATAAGTGAAAGGAGTAGTGAAGTTGGACTCTAAAATTTTCAAAACCCTAGAATATCAAAAAATTTTAAATAAACTAAGTCACTATGCTCAAACGGCGATTGGTCAACAGACAGCCCAGCGGCTACAGCCCAGCGATGATTTGGAACATATCAAGAAATTGTTGAAAGGCACGGATGAGGCCTATGCTGCCGATCGACTTAAAGGAGTACCCTCTTTTAACGGAGTTGTGGATATTACTCCAGCGGTCAAGCGCGCACGTATCGGCGGAACACTGAGTCCGCAAGAGCTGCTTGGCATTCGGACAACAGTTCAGGCTGCACGCCGTGTACAGGTGTACGTGGTAAGTCTGCATGAGGAAAATCCAGTGGAAACACTGCTGTATTGGAGTGAACAGCTTTCAGAACAGAGAGGTCTGGAAAACTCGATTAAAGGCTGTATCGACGAAAATGCAGAGGTGCTGGATTCTGCCAGTACAGAGCTTTCACAGATCCGTAGAGAACTGCGCTCGGGTGAAGTGCGTATTCGGGAAAAGCTGGATTCCATGATTCGTTCCTCCACCGTATCCAAAATGCTTCAGGATCAGTTGATTACGATCCGTGGAGACCGTTTTGTAATTCCGGTTAAAGCCGAGTATCGTTCTTATTTTGGCGGAATTGTGCATGATCAATCCGGGTCTGGGGCAACGCTGTTTATCGAGCCAGAATCCATCGTGGCCATGAACAACAAGCTGCGGGAAACACGGTTGAGAGAAGAACGCGAAATCGAAGTAATTTTACAAAAGCTGACTGCACTTGTCGCAGAACAAGCGGATATGCTGCTATATGATGTAGATGTTTTGGGGACGCTTGATTTTATTTTTGCCAAAGCGCGTCTTGCTCGTGAGATGAAGGCAACCTTGCCATTGATGAATGATCGTGGTTATTTGAAGCTGAAAAAAGGCAGACACCCTCTTATTCCGTTGGAGCAGGTCGTTCCGATTGATGTGGAGCTTGGCAATTCGTATACCTCCATTATTGTAACCGGTCCGAATACAGGGGGGAAAACCGTTACGCTGAAAACCATTGGCTTGCTTAGTCTAATGGCGATGTCTGGACTTTTTGTGCCTGTAGAGGACGAAAGCCAGCTATGCGTATTTGATGCCATCTATGCAGATATTGGTGACGAGCAAAGTATTGAGCAAAACCTGAGTACCTTTTCCAGTCATATGACCAACATTATCAGCATCCTGAAAAATATGACGCCAAAAAGCCTTGTGCTGCTTGATGAGGTAGGTGCAGGAACCGATCCTGCGGAAGGCTCGGCTTTGGCTGTATCCATTCTGGAGCATATGCATGCTTTGGGTTGCCGTATGGTTGCGACGACTCACTACAGTGAATTGAAGGCCTATGCCTATGAGCGCAAAGGAATCATTAATGCGAGCATGGAGTTCGATGTTGCTACATTAAGCCCGACATACCGCCTTCTTGTAGGTGTACCCGGTCGAAGTAACGCTTTTGCCATTGCTGAGCGCTTGGGATTGCCGGGCCGTATTTTGGATTATGCCCGTGGTGAGGTGACGGAAGAAGATCAGCGCGTAGAGCATATGATTGCGTCACTGGAACAGAATCGTCTGACAGCCGAGCAAGAGCGGGAAAAGGCGGAACAATTGCGCGGTGAAATGGAAGAACTGCGCACCCGTCACCAGAATGAACTGGAAAAGCTGGAAGCACAGCGGGAGCGCTTGCTGGAGAAAGCTACGGACGAAGCGAGAAGTCTCGTGGACAAAGCTCGCAGTGAAGCGGAGATAATCATTGCTGATCTGCGTAAGCTGGCTCAGGAAGAAGGAGCTTCCGTTAAGGAGCATAGGCTGATTGCAGCCCGCAGAGAGCTGGATGAAGCGGAACCGAAACAGCGTAAGAAAAGCGCAGTCAAGCGCCCAGCGGCGACACGTACTCGCTCTATCGTAGCGGGTGATGAGGTATCCGTTCACAGCCTGAATAAAAAAGGCCATGTGGTGGAACTGTCTGGCAGCAAGGAAGCCGTGGTGCAGTTGGGCATCATGAAAATGAAGGTCAGTCTGGACGATCTGGAGCTGCTGCAACCCGCCCAAACAACTACACCTAGAGCCCAGAAACCGGTAACCGGCATTAAGCGAACACGGGATGATCATGTGCGAAACGAGCTTGATCTGCGTGGTGCGAACGTAGAGGAAGCACTGATGGAGGTAGATCGCTTCATGGATGAAGCGTTTCTGGCCAATCTGGGGCAGGTACACATTATTCATGGCAAAGGTACAGGGGTTCTTCGGACCGGTATTCAGGAGTACCTTCGCAAGCATAAGCATGTGAAAAGCTACCGTATCGGGAATTACAATGAAGGCGGCACAGGCGTGACGGTTGCTGAATTGGAATGAGCTACGGGTTACCGGCTCCGGCCGGGAACGCTTTGTAGAACGGGAGGGACAAAGTGAAGATGGCGATTGATGAATTGCTGTCACATCCGTTAGGAATGATGCTGGGCTATTTCTCGGTGGCGGTGCTGGAGCTGATTGTATTTTTGTCTTGCTTTGAGCTGGTAACCCGGTATAAATGCTGGGAAGAGATCAAACGCGGCAACATTTCGGTAGCGATGGCTACGGGCGGGAAAATGTTTGGCATTTGCAACGTACTCCGCTTTGCGATGGAGGCCAAATCCAGCGTGTACGATACGATGATTTGGTCGTTCGTTGGCTTTTTACTGCTGCTTGCGGCGTACTTTCTGTTTGAGTTTCTGACACCGGTATTTTCAATCGATCAGGAAATTAAGGAGGACAACCGCGCTGTCGGCTTGTTCTCCATGATTATCTCGATATCGTTATCTTATGTGATTGGTGCCAGTGTAACTTGACACATCCTGTATACTAGAGCTTGGTATACGCTTGGAACGGAAGGATGATGAAGCTTGGAAATGACTATTTGTCCATGGTGTAACATGGAAATTATTTGGGATGAAGAATTGGGACCTGAAGAAGAGTGCCCTTATTGCCATAATGACCTGAAAGGGTATTCGGATATCACCGATGATGAAGATGAAACGGAGTCTGATTCTGCACATGACCACAGCCATGATGGCGTGACTTCTGTGGGTCAAGCAGCGCCTTCCCCTATAAACGAAGACCTAAAGGGCTATCGTACGTTGAGCATTCAGCTTGGGGATGAGGATGAGCAGGATATTTTATATGATGCAGAGGATGAAGTCGTAGTTGAAAAGCCGGCTGACGCTCCATCGTTGCAGGACAACGAGCTTCACAAGCTGCCTGTGCTGCATACCCTGCAAAAATTCGAAGAAAGCGGTGCGGATCTAATGGCTTATGAACAAGGCGCTGAACAAATACTCGACAGACAAGATGAGGTTCTAGAATGTTCCCAATGCAGTGAATACATGCTGCATGCAGGTTCGCAAACCGTGACTGGAGAAGGCTTTGTACCGTCGATGTCTCCTGCGCTTGGCAGACCTGTTCTGGATTTGCCGTTTGTCTTAAATGTATATGTATGTCCAAGCTGCTTCCATGTTCAGCAGACGTTGTCAGAGGATGACCGATTGCGTTTGTTACAGAAGCTGAGTGGTATTTCCAACAATTAAATTGTATTCCCCCGGATAAGCCCAAGTTGAACTCGGGCATCTTAAACCGAAGAAGCTCTGAAGCAAGCTGAGATAAAAGGAGCTGAATGGTGATTTTCGGTTAGGGGGAACGACATTGAAATCAAACCTGAACGGACAATCCATTCTGCTACTAAGCCTGAATGGATTGTTTGTGTTTGCGGCAGCTCTGTCAGGTACTTTTCTTAACGTATATCTGTGGAAAAGCAGGCAGGATTACGCAATGATTGGCTGGTTTAATGTCAGCCAGCAAATTGCGCTGGGAATCACGGTTTGGGTAGCTGGAAAATGGGTCAAGGAGCATAACAAAATGAATGCTCTGCGCGTAGGGACCGCATTGTCTGGATTATTTTATCTGGTGGTTTTATATACGGGATCGCAGGCTGTACACTACATATGGCCGTTAGGGATGATATTGGGTGCAGCATTGGGTTTGTTTTGGCTGGCTTTTAATGTGATTTTTTTCGAAGTCACAGATCAGGGAAGCCGGGATCATTTTAATGGCTGGGTCGGTCTGCTGGGCTCGTTTTCAGGTATTGTTGGTCCCTTGCTGTCCGGCTGGATTATTGCCCGTATGGAGGATGATGCGGGATACCGTGTGATATTTAGTATCTCTCTGGCATTTTATGTGATAGGGGTAGTGCTGAGTTTCTTTCTACACAAGCGTAAGACGACAGGAAGTTACAATTGGCTGGAGTCCAAGCAACGTTTGTCGCAAAAAGGAAGTATGTGGCGGCCATTGTCGTTGTCGCTTGTTACACAGGGTATTCGTGAAGGAGTTTTTGCATTTCTGATTACGCTGCTTGTGTACGTCGCTACTCAGCAGGAGTGGAAGCTGGCGCAGTTTTCACTTATTACATCCGCAGTTTCATTTTTTAGCTTTTGGGCTGCCGGAAAATGGCTCAAGCCACAATATCGCTCGGTTGGCATGCTGTTGGGGGCTGTGCTACTGGTGATTGTGCTTTTGCCGTTACTGTGGCGGATGCAATATAGCACGCTGCTGATTATGGGCATCGGAACCGCCTTGTTTTTGCCGTTATATTTAATCCCGATGATTTCTGCGAGCTTTGACCTGATGGGCGTGAGTGAAGAGGATGTTAATCAGAGGGTGGAACTGGTCGTACTGCGCGAGTTGTGTTTGATGGTAGGTCGATTGTCCGGAATGCTTATCTTTCTGGGTGTGTTGAGTATAAGCAAGGCCCCTGTAGCCATGATCTGGCTGTTGATTGGGCTTGCGTTAATGCCCGTGGCGGGATGGGGTTTTATGCGCAATGTGCTAAAGAAGGAGCAAACAACGAAGCAGAGCAAGTCTCATTCCAAGGCACGACGCTGGCACAGGCAAACCGAGTAGCTTACAATATATATTCAAAAAGAGCCTCTAAACCCACGAAAATGGGAATTGGAGGCTCTTTCGGTTTTGGATTTACTAAGTCAGCGGCTCCGTGATTTCGGGTGAAGGCTTGGTGGTACGCGTTAGTGAAAAAAGCTCTATCTCAGGTCGATGTGTGCCCGTCAGTTCATCAGCCAAAAGCTGCGCAGCCATCATACTGGTGACTGTGCCGTTTCCCCCGTAGCCCTCCAAAAAGTAGCAGTTCGGAAAGCGCGGGTGCGGGCCAATAAACGGTAAGCCATCATGGGAGGAGCCAAAGACGGCTGCCCACGCGTAATCAATCTTGAATGGTATATCGGGAAAATGCTCCTGTAATGCTTGCAGCAGCTTTTTCTGTTGGTGCAGCAGTCTGACTTCACGCTGTCTCGGGTCGAGTACAGGCTCATCCAACCCCCCGATAATCACGCGTCCATCCGTAGTGGAGCGTATATACAAATAAGGACGGGCGGTTTCCCAGATTAGACATTGTTCATGCCACATGGCTGAATCTCCAACCGGCTTGGTGGCAATCGCATAAGAGCTTTCCAGTATGGCTCCGCGATCCTTTTTAATTTCCTGCGATTCATAGCCTGCCGCAAAAATAACCTTTTTCGCCCGGATGGTTCCACCGCTGGTATGACAAACAACCTCGTTGTCGCCAAATTCAAAATGCTTTGCTTCGGTATGTTCATATAAGTGTACACCAAGATGGCTGGCAGATTGCAGGAGTCCCTGTGCAAAACGAAACGGATTTACCTCTGCATCTTCATGTGTATACAGCGCAGCCGGTTTTCGAAAAGGAAAACGTGCAGCCACCTGTTGCTCATCCCAATATTCCACTGGGAATCCAAAGCGGATTAGCTGTTCGAACTCGTTTTGGAGCACCGACACATCCTCCGGCGTACTCGCATAATATAGGCTGCTGCGCCGGATAAAGGACGGGTCGATGTCCACTGTGCTGGCCAGCTTTTCCAACTGATCCAGAGCATCCTTGCACATCCGATAAAACAGCACCCCAATAGCTTCGCCAAAAGTGTTAATAAAAGAGGTCAGCGTCTTATCATTGCTATATTGTAGCAATCCGGTATTGGCCGAAGAACTTCCGTGCGCCAGCTTACGCTTGTCAATGACCACCGTATCCACCTGCCGTTCTCCCAGCAGTCGGGCACAGAGTGATCCACCCATCCCACCCCCGACGATAAGCACATCACAAGTCAAATCTTCTGTTAAAGAAGGAAAATCCAGTTTGTGCTCCAGGGTGCTAGGCCAATACGTATTCCCACTAATCAAATCCATAACAAAACACTCCTTATTAACAATAAGTAATATTCAGGTACACATCGTATTTTCAATCACACTTTTAGTTCTAAAGGGCGTTAAAGGTTGTCAGTAGTTCCGAGAAGCCATCAAACAGCTCATATTCTAATACCCTTCACTTTCCACCCAAGGGGAGTTTTGTCGAAATCTTGGCGCCTTAGGGGGCAATTCCCGTCGAAGCAGCGAAGCGATCCATTTGAATCTGAAGAAGCGACAGCGTTCGCCTTTGCCATGGAATTCTTACCTCTAAATGTTTTATACAATCCAAAGAATCCCGTGGCAACAGCGATCGTAAGATCAAATGGAGCGCATAGCGTCCTCATCAGCAGAACCGCCCCTCACTAATTCGTCAAATTTCGATAAACTCCGCTCTTCTCCACATATACATATAATTCCGCCAAACGGACAAGCTAACCAGCGTGCAACAAAACATTTAAGGAGGCACAGACCATGCAATCTACGAACATGCAACCTTTGACTGGCAAAGAACTGGAGTACATCGTGGACTCCATTTCCAATGAAGAACTGCTGCTCAAGCAATGTGCGGCAACGGCAGCATCCGTTCAGCATCCTGCCATTCAGCAAGCTTGTCTGCAATTCGCGAGAACTCATGAGAACCACCTAAATCTGCTTTCAAATGCTCTTCAACAGCACCAGCAGATTGCCCCTATGCAACCACAGCAGTAACGATGGATTAACCAACCAAGGAGGTAATATCACGATGTTTTCACAGAACAATACGTCATTTATGCCCGAAGAAGATTTGCTCTATACCATACTTGCCGATATGAAACGCACGGTAGGAGAATATACAACGGCGACAACTGAATCCAATTGTCCGTCTGTGCGTCAGCTTTTCACCGACCTTACGAGCGATACACTGCGTCTGCAAGGTGATTTGTACCGTTTGATGAGTCAAAACAACATGTATTCCACCACGACCAAAGCGCTGCGCACCGATTTGGACAAACAGATTCAGGAAGCCCGAAAAACCCAACAGGAATGCCAGCAGTTCATTCAGCAAAAATCGTCCTCCGCGGGAGTGTATAGCCAGCCTATGCATCAACAGGGCCAGCCTGCTCACCAAAACAACCCTTACTATATGTAAACGGGGCAATCCGCTTTTGAAGCCTATTCTCATAGCAAGCCGTCCGTCTACCGGGTTCACCGGGGCGGGCGGTTTTTCTTTGCAGGTTTAAAGCACGTATTGTATGATGTATAGTAATCTCTTTTGATGGAGGCCTTATGTAGAATGACAGAACTGAATGATTTGAAATTAAAAGTGCTGGAATTGTTAAAAGAAGATGCAAGAAGGACGCCTACTCTGCTTGCTACCTTGCTGGGAGTTGCCGAACAGGATGTATGTACCGCGATTAAAGAGCTTGAAGACCAACATGTGATCGTCAAATACGCCGCTGTGGTCAATTGGGATAAAGTTGACGACGAAAAGGTTACTGCTTTAATTGAGGTGCAAATTACACCGGAGCGGGGAAGAGGATTTGAAGGCATCGCTGAACGGATTTATTTGTATCCACAAGTTAAATCGGTATATCTCATGTCTGGTGCATACGACTTGTTAGTGGAAGTAGAAGGACGCAATCTTCGCGAGGTAGCGAACTTTGTGTCGGAAAAGCTGTCGCCTATTGATTCGGTCCTGTCTACCAAGACCAATTTTACGCTCAAAAAATACAAACAGGACGGAATTATCTTCGAAGATCATCAGGAAGATAATCGTCTGATGATTTCGCCGTAAAGGAAGATCATGATGAATATCAAACCTGAAGCATTGACTGACAGTAACAAAGCCATGAGCTCGTATTTGTCTCCATTGGTGCGCGAGATTCCATCCTCGGGTATTCGTAAGTTTTTTGATCTGGTGGGCGGCAACAAGGATATTATTACTCTGGGGGTAGGCGAACCGGATTTTACAACCCCTTGGCATATGCGTGAAGCCTGCGTCTATTCATTGGAGCGGGGTTTTACCAGCTATACTTCCAACGCAGGGACGCCTGAACTGCGTGAGGCGATTAGTGAATATCTGGATGAGCAATTTGCAGTCCGCTATGATCCAAAAAGTGAAATCATCGTGACGGTGGGCGGCAGTGAAGCGATTGATCTGGCTTTGCGTGCGTTAATTGTACCTGGTGACGAAATTCTCGTTCCTGAGCCATGCTACATTTCGTATTCTCCGATCACTTCGATTGGCGGCGGTGTTCCCGTAGGGATTGAAACCTTCGCCAAGGATGAATTCAAGCTGACAGCAGAGGCGCTGGAGGCTAAAATCACACCTAAATCCAAAGTGCTGATTTTATGCTATCCGAGCAATCCAACCGGAGCGACCATGACCTATGAGGACTGGCTTCCGATTGCGAAAGTTGTAGAAAAGCATGATTTGATCGTCATTTCTGATGAAATTTATGCAGAATTGAACTATGGTGAGAAGCATGTCAGCTTCGCGGCTATGCCAGGCATGATGGATCGTACCATTCTCGTCAGCGGTTTCTCCAAAGCCTTCGCCATGACGGGCTGGCGTATTGGATATACATGCGGGCACCCTGATTTAATTGCCGCTATGCTTAAAATCCACCAGTATACCGTGATGTGTGCGCCTTCGATGGGTCAGGTTGCGGCTCTTGAGGGTCTACGCAATGGTTTGGGCGAGAAGGATCGCATGGTGGAGGCTTATAATCAGCGTCGCCGTCTGATGGTTGAGGGGTTCCGGGACATTGGTCTGGAATGCCACGAACCGAGAGGGGCTTTTTATGTTTTCCCAAGTATTCAAAGCACAGGGCTGAGCTCGGATGAATTTGCGCAGCGTCTTTTGGCAGAGGCCAAGGTTGCGGCGGTGCCGGGGAACGTATTCGGTTTGGGGGGCGAAGGATACCTTCGTTGCTCATATGCGACCTCTGTGTCTCAACTGACGGAAGCATTGGATCGGATTGGTCAATTTGTAGAAAAATTAAAAAAAGAAGGTTGAAATTATTTTTATGGGTATTTCATAGAGAAAAGTATTTTATTTCTAAATTTATATGCTATAATATAAAATCGAAAGCAGGAAGTTCAATTTTTCAATTGCAGGAGGAATGCTCATGTCATATGTTGGATATCATTCATCGAGTTCAATAGGATACGACATTTCCCTGGAAGATGAAATTTTGTTCCTGCGCAATGAGATGATGCGGACGTTTCAGGAAGAAAAGTCCTTCACCTCTGATCTTGTCATTGAGATCAGTTGCAAGCTCGATTTGAAAATTAACGAATACATGAAGCTGTACGGTACGGAATGCAAGGTGTAACCGTGTGAAGCCAAGCCGTACGTATAGAGAAGGCCGCAGGGCCTTCTTTTTTTGCGTTCACAACTTATGATATATTAGTGGCATGGAAGAGAGGGGCGTACATATGAGAGCAGGGCTGAAAAGGCTGTCGCCATGGATCATCGGAATGCTGGCACTCGTGCTGTTGGCGGGATGCGGGGGGCGTGACAAGGACAGTTTCACCATTTTTATCATGGATAAGCAAGGGGATGCTTCAATTATTCGCGATGAGTTGGCGCAAAAGCTTAAGGATAAACTGGGCGAACAGGCTCCAACCATCGAGATTGCAGTTAGCCCATTGTATAACCAGCAGAAACTGGTCGTTGAATATGCGGCCGGGGAAAACGATCTGTTTATTTTGCCAGAAGAGGATATGAAGTTGTATGGACAGAATGGTTCGAATTTGCCCTTAGACGATGCTTTTGACAAGAAAACGTATGCTCGGGGTGTATTCGAGGGCGGCGTATTTAAGGAGAAGGAGCAGGGGGAAAAAGGAACAGATATGATCAAGGAAACTCATTTGTTCGGGATTCCGGTGGAGCAGATGAAGATGTTCAAGGATGTAAAATATAACTCCAAAACATTATTTGCTACCGTGCCACCGCGTACGAGTAATAAGGAAGAAGCCATTAAGGTATTAAAAGCACTGACGGAATGATAGAGGGGATGAGATACCATGGGGATTTATACAAGAACAGGTGATGAGGGACAAACCTCGGTGATCGGCGGTCGGGTGGCCAAGGATGATGACCGTGTGGAGGCATACGGTACGATTGACGAACTGAACAGCTTTGTAGGACAAGCGATCAGCTTTGCCGAAGGAGAAAAGTTTGCAGATATTCGGGTCCAATTGGAGGAAGTACAGCAGGAACTGTTTGATTGCGGCTCGGATTTGGCGTTTGTCAAAATCAACGAAAGCAAATACAAGGTGAAGGATGAACTGGCAGAGCGGCTTGAAGGCTGGATTGATGCATGTCAGGAGGAAAATCCGAAGGTCGAGCGTTTTATTATTCCGGGTGGTAGTACGTTGTCCTCAGCACTTCATGTTTGCCGTACGGTTTGCCGCCGAGCGGAACGTCGTGCGGTCACACTGGGTAAGCATACGGAGATCAATCCTGCGGTACGTCGGTATTTGAACCGTCTGTCCGATTATTTCTTCGTCGTGGCCCGCACCGCGAATGTACGTCAAGGGGTGCCGGATGTCGAATATGTGCGCAGCAAAAAAGTGTTCCGCAAATAAGGAGGCAACCGGGATTTTGTGATGAGCTTGTACTATGAACCTATCGTGTATACGATCCCTCCTGAGGAGGAGGGAATGCTGTTGAAGACCATTTTGCAAAAACGTATGAATGTTTCACGCAAGCTGATATCCAGACTCAAGCTGACGGAACAAGGTATTATGCTGAACGGAGCACGAGTGTATATCAGTGTTAAGGTACAGTCCGGGGATCGGGTGGAAATTCGTATGGAGCGCGAGCGTTCCGATGATATTTTGCCTGAACCGATTCCTTTTGACATTTTGTTTGAGGATGAGCATGTATTGGTTGTCAACAAGGCGGCGGGTATGATTGTCCATCCGACTCACGGCCATTACACGGGAACACTGGCTAATGGGGTTGTGCATTATTGGCAGGCTAAAGGTGAGCTATTCCGGTTTCGCCCCGTTCATCGTCTGGATCAGGAGACGACTGGCGTTCTTGTGGTGGCTAAAAATCCATATGTACACCAGCATATTTCCGAGCAAATGATTATGGGAACGGTGGATAAGCGTTACACTGCCCTGGTGCACGGTTGCCCTGACCCACAGGCTGGCAGGGTGGATGGGCCAATTGACCGTAATCCGGATGATCCACATTTGCGCATGGTGACCCCTGATGGTTATCCGGCCCTTACACTGTATAAGCTGGAGGAAGCCTGGAATGAGGGGAGCCGCATCGGGATCAAGCTGGAATCCGGGCGTACGCACCAAATCCGGGTACACATGACTTCTATCGGATGTCCGCTGATCGGAGATAAAATGTACCGAAATACGCCTGCTGACGCTGCGCAACGTGAGCGTTATGATCAGCTGGATGCCCAGATGCCCCGACAGGCATTGCATGCCTCAGAGCTGTCCTTGGTGCATCCTGTGACCGGAGAGCAGTTGACGTTTTGCGCCCCATTGCCGGACGATATGGCCCAGTTGCAGGATCTGTTAAGAAATCAAAATGGAGGGTTAACATAACGATGAGCCAGTTGAAAGTATACCAGTACTCCAAATGCAGCACTTGCCGCAATGCAGTGAAATGGCTGCAAAGCAAGGAACATGAAACGGAATTGATTCCTATTTTTGAACAACCTCCCGGCCCGGAGGAATTAGCTGATTTAATCAGCATAAGTGGACTGGAGCTGAAAAAGTTTTTCAATACGAGCGGTGAGGTTTATAAGGAGCTAAAGCTAAAGGACAAGCTGGCAGACATGAGCCGTGAAGAGCAAATCTCGCTTTTATCCTCGAATGGAAGATTGATCAAGCGCCCGATTGTAACAGACGGGAACAAAGTAACGGTAGGCTTCAAAGTGGAAACATTTGAGGAAGCATGGGGCGCTCAATAACGTCCAATTCGACTCCGCGATATGTTATACTGTTGGGGTTAAATAATAATATCATGAATGGGAGCAATACAATCTGTGACACAACGTAAAGAACAATCCATAATGCTGGTTGACGGCATGGCTCTGTTATTCCGCGCTTATTATGCAACTGCTGCAAACGGTTATATAAGGCGTACAAAGGCCGGAGTGCCAACGAACGCCATATATGGTTTTATTCGATATTTTTGGGATGCGGTACAAACCTATAATCCGACGCATGTCGTATGCTGCTGGGATATGGGAGGAACGACGTTCCGCGGGGAACATTTTGCTGCGTACAAGGGCAATCGGGCTGACGCGCCAGATGATTTGATTCCTCAATTTACATTGATCCGTGAAGTGACGGACAGCCTCGGCATTCCTAACATTGGAGCGGCAGGTTTTGAAGCGGATGATTGTATCGGTACGCTGGCACGCCTTTATACGCAGACTGAGGACATGGATGTAATGATTCTCTCCGGAGATCATGATTTACTCCAATTGGTGGATGAGCGGACACGGGTCATTATCATGAAAAAAGGCCACGGCAATTATATGGTGTATACCCCGGAAACGCTGCTGTCTGAAAAAGGACTCAAACCTCGCCAAGTCGTGGACCTCAAGGGCCTAATGGGGGATGCAAGCGACAATTACCCGGGAGTACGAGGCATTGGTGAAAAGACGGCACTCAAGCTGGTACAGGAATATGACTCCATTGAAGGTATTCTGGAGAATCTGGATCAATTGACGCCGGCGGTGCGCAAAAAGATTGAGAGTGATCTGGATATGCTGCATTTGTCACGTAAGTTGGCTGAAATTCACTGTGGTGTACCTGTAGCATGCGAACTGGACAGCTGTCTGCTGACACTGGATCATGTGCAAATTGTAGACAAGTTTGAGGAGCTTGAAATGAAAAGCTTGTGTACGTTAATGGGTGTGGCAACTGGATCATAACGAAGCCAGTTTGGCTTCACAGGTACAACCCGGAGCTCGCATTACACATATGAGGATGCTGGCGCTTTGTGCGTTAGTGTCCTTTTAAGGGGATTGACCTTGGACGCGTTTCAGGCGAATATAGGGTAGAGAGAACCGGATCATGACTGAGAGGGGACAACAGCAGCTATGACAGTATTGGGAGCAATTGAGGCAGGTGGTACCAAATTTGTATGTGGAATTGGCAACGAACAGGGAGAGGTGCTGGAACGCGCGAGCTTTCCTACAGCCACGCCAGCAGAAACGATGGCGAATGTCGTTGCATTTTTTGAAGGGAAGGGTATTGAAGCGCTGGGCGTAGGGTCGTTCGGGCCGATTGATCCTATCGAAGGCAGTGATACATATGGCTATATTACAACAACGCCAAAGCCGCATTGGGGCAATTATAACCTGATTGGCAAACTGAAAGAGCATTTTGACGTACCTATGGGATTTGACACGGATGTGAACGGTGCAGCATTGGGCGAATCCATTTGGGGGACGGCTAAGGGACTGGATAGCTGTCTCTATATTACGATAGGTACAGGTATCGGAGCGGGTGCTTTGGTCGGTGGAAAGCTGATTCATGGATTGTCACATCCTGAAATGGGCCACATCCTGGTGCGTCGTCATCCAAAAGATACTTATGAAGGGACATGTCCTTATCACGGAGATTGTGTGGAAGGATTAGCAGCAGGTCCTGCACTTGAAAAAAGATGGAAGGTCAAAGGACATGAGCTTTCTGTGGATCACCCGGCTTGGGAGATGGAAGCTTATTATCTGGCACAGGCTTTGATGAGCTATGTATTGATTCTTTCACCGCAAAAAATTATTATGGGCGGTGGAGTGATGAAGCAGGAGCAGCTGTTCTCACTCGTTCGCGCCGAGCTTCAAAAACTGTTGCACGGATACGTACAGCATCCGAGTCTGACTACAGAAATTGATCAATATATCGTGGCCCCAGGCTTGGGAGACAATGCCGGATTGTGCGGTGCTCTTGCCTTGGCAAAGGAAAAGCTGAACAAATGAAAATTTCGGGTTGACGGCGATACGAGGTACGGTTATCATATAGGCAACAGCATAGTACGGCTCAAAAAGGGAAGCACCTTTCTTGCAAATACGCGAGATAGGTGCTTTTTTGCGTTTGGCGTTGTACCGGACTGTAACCCAATTATAAGCATGGAGGAAAAAAGCATGGAAATCGTATTTTTAAACCGCTTGTCCAAACGGAATGAACAGGGCCATGAGCTATTTGCCCAGGTATGGATTGGACAACATGATGGGGTATGGAGTGCAGGATGGAGCACACAACACAGCTTGGATGAAAGTACAGATGATCTTTGGTACGAGGGTAGCTTGTGGCAGGAGTTGCTGCATGTATACCGCCATGAGCTGGCGCTGAAGATGGCAGAGGGCTACAGACCCTTAATCCATGGTGTTTTTCATGAGCAGGAAGGGGCAGGAGCAACAGGACGTGGACAAACATTACAAAAGCTGTATTGCTATAGTGATTTGTTTCCGCGTGATGATGTGTATGAGCAATTGACGATGTGGAGGCGGCAAAAGGCGGCTGCCGAGCGAAAGGCACCTTATTTTATTGCCACCAATCGTCTGCTCCGGTTGATTAGCGTATATCTTCCCCATACCGAGGAGGAGTTGCTGGAGCTACCAGGGATGGGGCAGGGTAAAATATCTCAATATGGGCCAGAGCTGCTGGCTATTACGACACAAAATGACCGGACTACGCCATTTCCGCTAAATTGGGTAACAGAGACGCTGGATGAGGAAGTTTTCTTATCATGGCTTTACAAGCAAAAAGAGAACCAATATAAGCAGGAACTGAATAAATTCAGTCTGACAAAAACCATTATTGAAGGTATTTCAGACGGTCTTACATTGGAGCATATTGGACTGAAGGCGGGGTTACATCGTAGAGAAATGATTGAAGCAGTAGAGCATTTGGATCGAGATGGAATCGATATGGAAAAACTGATCCGTCAGGAATTAGTGAACGTATCTGAAGAAGAGCAGATGGCGATCTGGTCTGCGTATGAAGAACTGGGGGATACGCTGCTCAAGCCCGTCATGCTGCGGGTATATGGTGAGGAACAGGCTGCGGAAACGGGACTGGATCAAGTTTATGAGCGGCTGCGTCTGATTCGTATCCGTTTTCGCCATCAGGTAGCATCAAATCGACATGCGGGATAACATAGCGAAAATATAAAAATAACCACACAAAAAAAGCGGCAGCTATATCCTGTGAGGATACGGCTACCGCTGATTCTTTTCAAACCCAATCCTTCTTGCGGAAAATACAAAACATGCTGACACCCAGCGTCACCATAATACCAATGACGACAAAATAACCATAACGTGTATGAAGCTCAGGCATATTATCAAAGTTCATACCATAAATTCCGGTAATCACCGTCAACGGCATAAACACGGTTGTAATCGCTGTAAACACGCGCATGATTTCATTCGCACGGTTAGCGATACTGGATTGATAAGCTTCTCGAAGGTTACCCATTAGATCGCGGTAAGTTTCGAAAGTCTCCGAAATTTTCACGGCATTTTCATAAATATCGCTGAAATATTTTTGCAATTGATCGTCAATCAGTCGTAAATCCCGTTTGTTCAACGTATTGATGACTTCTTTTTGTGGACCAAGCACTTTTTTTAGCCACAGAATCTCACTGCGTAAGCCGATAATTTCATTCAAATGCGATTTTTTCGTATGCATCAAAATGTCTTCTTCCAGCTTTTCAATGCGAACCTCAATCCGGTCACCAACCAGAAAATAGTTGTCAACGATCAAGTCGATCAACAGATACATAAAACGGTCAGGCTGGCTGACCTCCTGCTCCCATAGCATAGGCTTGAGGGTGCGTAGCTCATTGATTTTCTGCTTTGTCACCGTAATGATAAAATGGCGGCCCAGGAAAATGTTCAAAGCACGTAAAAATATTTCTTCATCATCAAAACGAATACTGTTTACAACGATAAAATAATGGCTTTCGTAAATTTCAATCTTCGGACGCTGCTCTTCTTCACTCAAACAGTCCTCTACCGCGAGATCATGCATGGAGAACAAAGGCTGGAGCACTGCCAGATCATCAACATCGGCATCAATCCAATAAAAGCCTTCTGTTGGCGGAGTAAGCGCCATTTCAATTTCTTCGACAGGGGTAAAAACCCCGTTGTTTACCAAACGGATTTTCATATATGTCACTCCTTATGCTCCGTCGTAACGGAAAATACGTGTACCTAAAAGCATAAGGAATGACTCAGTTAGCCAGTTAGCCGGAGCGGTTAAGCGGATCCCCATCAAAAGCAAGAGGCTTTTGGAGCATGCAGAGCCTGGCGTCCCGTCTTTCGGCAAGCTGAAGTCATTCCTATGCTGTTGTTCAGGGATCGCCGCCTATTCGGACTCGGGTCGCCTTCCATTCCGGATTCACCTCACACATGTTCTTTTTTAGGTTGCCACAGGATCGCAGAAAGCACTCTAAATCTGCACCACTGCTTTAAATTTTCGCCTATAGCACTTGTATAGTATAACGCTCGGCCTACAGCCTTTCAAGCGCAAAATCATGGGCTAAACAACACGAGTGACAAGAGCTTCGACGATAGGGTAATGTATGATTTAACATATGGAAATATTAGACGAAGTGTGAATGCAGGGGTGAAAAATTACAAGTCTCATCTTGACGAAGCCCATCGGATGCATTAAAGTGAACAACAAGAACTTTTTATGAACCCAAATTGAATATAGCGAAATCTTATCAAGAGCAGGTGGAGGGACTAGCCCGATGATACCCGGCAACCGGCGATTTTAATCGCACGGTGCTAATTCTTGCAGGACGCGCGCTTTTTACAAAGAGCGATGCCCTGACAGATGAGAGAGGCGCATATGGATACAAATATGACCTTTCTCGTAACCGAGGAAGGTCTTTTTATTATATGCCCGGCATCTCAACATGACGATTTTCGCAAAAAACTTCACCGAACAAGGAGTGAATTTACATGCCGATTAAAATTCCGGATACACTACCTGCCAAGGAAGTGCTGGAGGGCGAAAATATTTTCGTAATGGATGAAAGCCTTGCTTATCATCAGGATATTCGTCCGTTGCGTATCGCCATTTTGAATTTGATGCCTACCAAAGAGACAACGGAAACCCAACTGTTGCGTCTGGTCGGCAATACTCCGCTTCAAGTGGACGTTACGCTGGTGCACATGAAGTCACATGTATCTAAAAATACATCGCAGGAATATTTGAACATGTTTTATAAAACCTTTGACGAGATCAGAAACAGCCGCTTTGACGGTATGGTTGTTACTGGAGCACCCGTTGAACAGCTTGAGTTTGAAGATGTGAACTACTGGGAGGAAATCCGGCAAATTTTTGAATGGACGAAAACGAATGTAACTTCGACCATGCATATCTGTTGGGCCTCACAGGCGGGTCTGTACCATCATTTCGATGTTCCTAAATACGGACTTGATTACAAATGCTTTGGCGTGTTTTCACATAGCGTTATTAAACCTAAAGTGAAGTTGCTACGCGGTTTTGATGAAATGTTTTATGCACCTCATTCCCGGCATACAGAGGTTCGGCGCGAAGATATCGAGCATATCGCCGAACTGGAGCTTTTATCCGAATCTGAGGAAGCCGGAGTGTATTTGGTAGCTACGCGTGATGGCAAACAAATCTTTGTGACTGGACATTCCGAATACGATCCACTTTCTCTGAAATGGGAATATGATCGTGATGTCGCCAAAGGGATGGATATTGAAGTACCGAAAAATTATTTTCCCAACAATGACCCTGAGCGTACACCGCCCTCAACCTGGCGTGCGCATGCCAATTTATTATTTTCAAATTGGCTCAACTACTATGTATACCAAGAAACTCCTTTTGATATCGGGCCCCAGATTTAAAATGGGGCTTAACGTTTATATCTACGCAGTACCACCTTGCAGCAGCGCAGCAGTATAGATATGATAATCCAATTTTGCGGCATATGTTATGCACCTATTGTGGAAATGAACAGGAGGATTCATATGAGTGAGAAACAGTGGAAAATCGAAAGCAGATTAGCACAAATTGGTTCAATCGAAGAGCCGGTAACCGGAGCGGTGAATTTTCCGATTTATCAATCTACGGCGTTTCGCCATCCCCGTTTGGGTCAAAGCACAGGATTTGATTACATTCGGACGATCAATCCGACACGCAAGGTGCTGGAGGAGGCGTCCGCTACACTGGAATCCGGTGATGCAGGCTTTGCATGCAGTTCAGGTATGGCGGCGCTGCAAACGGTATTTGCCCTGTTTGGACAAGGGGATCATCTGATTGTATCGCTGGATCTGTATGGAGGCACGTATCGTTTGCTGGAACGTATTTTATCCAGATTCGGCGTGACGGCGAGTTATGTGGATACGAACGATCTTGAAGCCATCGAGCAGTCATGTCGACCGAATACCAAAGCGGTATTCATTGAAACGCCTACGAATCCATTAATGATGATTACGGATATTCGGGCTGTAGCCGAATGGGCGTCACAACGTCAGCTGCTTACCATTGTAGATAATACGCTGTTAACACCGTATTTCCAGCGTCCTTTGGAGCTGGGTGCCGATATTGTGGTACATAGCGCAACCAAGTATCTGGGCGGACACAATGATGTGCTGGCAGGCTTGATCGTAACCAAGGGTAAGGAGCTATCAGCCGAAATTTCCTTCCTGCACAATTCCATTGGTGCTGTACTTTCTCCGAGCGATAGCTACCAGTTGATGAAGGGCATGAAAACATTGGCGCTGCGTATGGATCGGCATGAGCACAATGCGACGGTGCTGGCCAATTATCTGCTGACGCATCCGGCGGTGGCTGAGGTGTTTTATCCGGGACTTGAGGGTCATCCAGGGCGTGAGATTCAAAACAAACAATCCAGCGGCAACACAGGTATTTTCTCTTTTAAAGTAAAAGATGCCCGTTATGTGGAGCCCTTGCTTCGAAACATTAAGCTTATTGCTTTTGCAGAAAGTCTGGGCGGTGTGGAATCGTTAATGACTTATCCTGCTGTACAGACACATGCTGATATACCGGCTGAGATTCGGGATGCAGTGGGAGTAGATGATCGGTTGCTGCGCTTCTCCGTCGGCATTGAGCATACGGATGATTTAATTGAAGATTTGCATTCAGCGTTGGAGGCGGCGCGCCAGGAAATTGAAGGAGGACAACAGCAATGATTGAGGACGTACGGAAAATCGGGCAAGAGTCGGAAAAAGAACGGAAATTCGCTACCAAGCTGCTACATTTTGGCTCTGAAATCGATAGTGTTACGGGTGCATCGAGCGTACCGATTTATCAGGCGTCCACCTTTCACCATCACGATATTTTCAATCCTCCGCTGCATGACTACAGCCGTTCCGGCAACCCGACACGGCAAGCTTTGGAGGACTATATCGCCTTACTGGAAGGCGGGGCCAGAGGGTTTGCCTTTGCATCAGGCATGGCGGCAATATCCAGTACGTTTATGCTGTTGTCCGCAGGGGATCATGTCATTGTTTCGGAGGATGTATATGGGGGGACCTACCGTCTGCTGACTTCGATTTTAAAACGGATGAATATTGAAACCACCTTCGTCGATATGACAGACATCAGCCTTGTGAAAGAAGCATTGCAGGAAAATACGAAGGCAGTGTACATGGAGACTCCGTCCAATCCAACCCTCAAAATCACCGATGTGGCAGGGGTAACAGCTTGGGCACAGGATAAAGGACTGCTGACACTGCTGGATAACACCTTTATGACGCCATATTATCAACGTCCAATTGAGCAGGGTGTCGATATCGTGTTGCACAGTGCAACCAAATTTCTCGGCGGCCATAGCGATGTATTGGCAGGTCTTGCGGTAGCACGTACGGAGTCGTTGGGCAGACAAATCAAGCAGCTTCAAAATGGGCTTGGAACCGTATTGGCCCCACAGGAGTCGTGGTTGCTTATGCGCGGGATGAAGACACTGGAAGCGCGTATGGCTCACAGCGAAAAGAGTGCAGCGAAGCTGGCCAATTGGCTGAACGAGCGAAGTGACATTGAGGCGGTATACTATCCGGGTCTGGAAAATCATCCGGGGCGTGCCGTACATGAGAGCCAATCCAGTGGATACGGAGCGGTGATCTCGTTTGATGTAGGTTCCGGTGAGCGTGCAAAAGAGGTACTCAATCGCATACAAATTCCGATTGTGGCGGTAAGTCTGGGCGCTGTGGAAAGTATCTTGTCGTATCCGGCGATGATGTCACATGCTGCAATGCCGCATAGTGTACGTCTGGAGCGTGGAATCACGGACGGTCTGCTACGTTTCTCCGTAGGTCTGGAGGATATTGATGATCTGATCAGTGATCTGAATGAGGCTCTTCGCTAAAACAAAAACACAGCAACATAAACATAAAATCTAAATAAGCAGCAAGCTTCTGTGTAGTGGGAAGCTTGCTGCTTTGTGTAGGACGACATGGCGGAGGACAATATGAACGGTGTTGCACAACCCCATTTTCCATTTCCATGAGACAATGTACCGTAGAATTATAGCTTGTTCGTCGCATCATCCCCTGGGTAGAAAGCAGAAAGAAACGGGAATAAGTATGGTTCCTTACCTAAAGATATGTTAGTATTATCATTAGGTTTTACTATGCTATATAGCACAGACAAATACAAAGCCAGTCATGAACACATATAATACGACAGGGTTCGAACGCAGGTTTGTGAAATCATTCTCGTTCATAAGTCCTGTCTTTCATTTCGTCCCCCTGTGAAAGCGAAGGAGGATACACCATGAGTGTAATCGACCATATTTTAGATAAAGCCCTGCGCAGCGAACGCCTGAATTTAGAGGACACCGTTGCTTTGTTCGAGTCGGACGAGGTAGAAAAGATTGGTCACGCGGCGAACAAAGTGATGAACCGTATGCATCCTAATCCGATCAAAACCTTTGTCATCGGACGAAATATTAACTATACGAACGTCTGTGACGTATACTGCCGCTTTTGCGCTTTTTACCGCAGACCGGGTTCAGATGAAGGCTATGTCCTCCCCGATGAAGTGATTTTCCAGAAAATCAAGGAAACGCAGGATGTAGGCGGCACCGAAATTCTGATGCAAGGCGGTGTGAATCCTAATCTGCCGTTCAGTTATTATACCGATTTGCTCAAAGCGATCAAGGATCGTTTTCCCGATATTACGATGCACTCCTTCTCGCCGGCTGAAATTCATAAGATGAAGGAAAAATCCGGCTTGTCCATGGAAGATACGATTCGAGCCATTCATGAAGCCGGATTGGATTCCCTGCCAGGCGGGGGCGGAGAAATTTTGGATGACCGCACACGCCGCAAAATCAGCCGTCTCAAAGGCTCTTGGCGGGATTGGATGGACGTGATGCAGACCGCTCACAAGGTGGGTATGAACACGACTGCCACGATGGTTATCGGCTTTGGCGAGTTGATGGAGGAGCGTGCGCTGCATTTATTGCGTGTTCGTGATGCCCAGGACGAATGCATTGCAAACAAATATGATTCCGAAGGCTTCCTGGCCTTTATTCCATGGACCTTCCAACCGGATAATACGAACCTGAAAAAGGAACGCCAGACGCCAGAGGAATATTTGAAGACTGTTGCAATCAGCCGTCTTGTACTGGATAACATCAAGCATATTCAGTCTTCGTGGGTAACGATGGGACCAGAGATCGGTAAAAAATCACTGTATTACGGTTGCGACGACTTCGGCAGTACGATGATTGAGGAAAACGTCGTTTCCGCCGCAGGTGCAACGTACAAAGTCAACATCGAATCCATTTTACAGCTGATTCGTGAAACGGGTCATGTTCCGGCACAGCGCAATACCCGCTATGATATTATTCGTACCTTTGACGGTGCCAGCAGTATTGAACATGACTTTATTATGCAAAATTAAGACAAACACACCATAACTAAATTAACACATAATGGAGCATATAACCTGTTATTTTGCGATCGTAACACAAAACTTGTCTATCATTAATCCAAATGGAAGGATTAATGATAGACAAGCTTTTTTGACGTTGGCTTCCATCATGATTTGGCTGCTTAAAGTTTAGAGAAACGCTCTAGTTGTCCTCTTTTTCTAAATACTATCGTATTGAAAGGCAGCTATCGTCATGATAGTATATTAATTAATGGAGTGTTATAATCATACATTAATAAGTCATTTAAGCAATCCACATGTTGAATTCAAATACATATGAAGGTGAATCTTATGCTCAAAGTTAACCGAAACGACCAACGTCCCCTATGGCAGCAACTTCTAGACCAAGCGATTCATAATATTAGAACAGGAAAATGGCCACCAGGGGAATTGCTACTCCCATCTCGTGAGCTCGCTTTATTAGTCGGTGTCTCGCGCTCAACCATACAGATTGTTTATGAGGAATTATTCAGCCGTGGATACACCGTGACATCTCGGCGCGGTGGAACAAGGGTAAGTGAGTGGAGCTATATAACAGGCTCTTTTGAAGATGTTATGCCTCAAGGGCCAGTCACCCCTGAATTACCTGTATTAAAGGCTGCAGTCAATCATCTACACGGCTGGCTTAGAGGCAAAGAAGAGCAAAATGTGGAGATTGATTTCTGTCCCCACGAGCCTTATTTGGACCAACATTTTCAAAGAAAATGGAGACAATCATTTTTACAAGCCTCCACAGAAATGGACTTGGGGAATTGGGCTTATGGTAACGCCTACGGTTTTGTATCACTTCGCGAACAGATACAACGGTATTTGTCACTTGAACGAGGAATCCATGTGCATATTGATCAAATTATGTTAACCTCAGGAGCGCAGCATAGCCTTGATTTGATCGCCCAAGCGCTATTAACG
This sequence comes from Paenibacillus sp. NRS-1782, assembly GCF_050467685.1. Lineage (NCBI taxonomy): Bacteria > Bacillati > Bacillota > Bacilli > Caryophanales > Paenibacillaceae > Paenibacillus > Paenibacillus sp. NRS-1782. The sequence continues at coordinate 73,332 of NZ_JBITPH010000049.1, read as the reverse complement.
GAAGGGGACACGGTTTCTGTTGAAGATCCCGGTTTTCCTGCCGCTTGGATGACCATGAAATATAGGAGTATGAATGTGGTGCCCGTTCCTGTTGACGAGTACGGATTACAGGTAGATCGCATTCACCCACAATCCAAGCTAACTTTTGTCACGCCTTCGCATCAGTGTGCAGTTGGAGTCATAATGTCGGAACCCCGGAGGCAACAATTGTTACGTAAGGCTTCACAACATCAATTTTGGATTGTTGAGGACGATTATGATAGTGAATTTCGATATCGTGGGGACCCACTTCCTACGTTATTCAGCCATCAACCCCAAAATACGTTATATATGATGAGCTTTTCCAAAATGGTTGCTCCTGGAATCCGAATATCGGCGATTGTTGGGCCAAAAGGGGCCATCCAACAGCTTGCTCATGTCCATGCACTCACTTATCGTCATCTTCCAATTATGGAACAATTGACGCTTGCTCATTTTATTGAACACGGGCATTTCATGCGCCACATGAGAAGAGTCAGAAATGTATATCGGCGCAGACATGCAGCCATGACAAAGGCCATAGCTGCTACTGGTCTGGACAAGCGTTTTAAACTCAGTGGGGTAGAAACAGGATTGCACATGCTTCTCGAAGCTGAGGAATCGTTTGACGAAGAAGCTGCGACGAACCAAGCGCTCAAAGAAGGAATACGTGTTTATCCCCTAAGCAATTATTGTCTAAATAGCGACCGAAAAGGATGGGTACTTGGTTTTGCTAAAGTAGATGAGGAGGCAATTGAAGTCGGTATTTATCGCCTTGCGGAGATGCTTTTATAAGACGCCGTCTACGCCGAGATGCATCATTAAAGCGCCTCCACAATATATCTGCCATACCTTTGTGACTTTATCTGTTTCTGTACTGATTTCAAGCCTTCTATTGTTTCTGCTCGGCTTGTTGTATTACATTCGTACTATACTGCTTTTTTCGAAACTGTCCATGTATCAAAATATGTGCCGTCAAACCTGTAATAAGTCCCCAAAATGCACCTCCAACTCCAAGTAATGTAACATTTGCGGCTGTTGCCAAAAAAGTAATTAATGCTGTCTCACGTCCCTTGGGATCTGTTAATGCGTTGGCAAGGCTACCGCCAATTGTACCCAGGAGTGCCAATCCTGCTAAGGTGGCGATAAAGGTAGCAGGAAGAATCAGAAACAGAGCAGACAGCGTCACACCAAAAATGCCGACAACAATGTAAAAAATGCCACAGGCAATACCTGCAATGTAACGTTTTGTTGAATCCTCGTGCGCGTCTTTCCCTGTACAAATCGCCGCTGTAATTGCTGCTACATTAAAGGCGTGTGAACCAAAAGGCGCTGTTAAGAGCGAGCCTAAACCCGTTACAGTCAAAATCGGATTCGCGCTCGTTTTAAATCCGTCATTTCGTAACACTAGCATTCCAGGCATATATTGTCCTGTCAAGGTAATAATAAACAGCGGTAATGCAACACCCAATAAAGCATGAAACGAAAACTCTGGAACGACAAATACCGGCGATGCAATTGCCAATTTGATATTACTGAAATCTACTTTCCCCACACTAATTAAATAAATAAGTCCGATTGCCAAAATACCCACGATAGCGTAACGGGATGTAAACCTTCTTAATACTACATACGCAGTAAACAGGACAACTACAAGCAGGGGGTCAACTTTCGCGCCACCAAAGGCTGAAATGCCAAACTGCAGTAAAATACCTGCCAGCAGCCCTGAAGCAATGCCTGGAGGGATTAGCCGGACGAAACGTTCGAACATCCCCGATAACCCCAAAATAATAAATCCTAAAGCAGAGATAATATAGGCGCCAATCACTTCTGGATAGGGGGTTACAGCTAACGCCGAAACAAGAAAAGCTACGCCTGGTGTTGACCAAGCGGTAATAATCGGTTCACGGTATCGGTAACTTAGCCATATACCAGTTACACCCACACCAATAGAAATCGACCATATCCATGAAGCGGTCATTTCAGAGCTTAGACCTGCTACTTTTGCTGCCTGAAATACGAGAATAAATGTACCCCCATAATTGACAATGACAGATATTAAAGCAGCTATAGTGGGTGAAATTAAATCGCGGCCGCGCAGTGAAGTTGATGTTGTGTTCATAAGCTCTCTCCTGCCTCTCTCCTAATCGTTCTGACGCGCGTTTTCGTTCCAGTAATACGTGTCTGGCAAATAACGTTGGCCAAATACGCTTGTCCCTACGCGTATGATTGTAGCTCCTTCTTCGATGGCAACCTCGAAATCCCCTGACATGCCCATCGAAAGAGTGTCTATTTCTACACGTGGAAATTTTTCTACCATAATCTGTGCTTGAATTTGTTTTAACAATCGGAAGCAATGTCTGGTTTCGTCATTTGAGGCATTCAGTTTTCCAATAGTCATCAAGCCTTTAATGTTTAACGTTTCGAACTGAGACAATTGTTCAACTAACTCCAGTGCTGCTTCCGGCGGAGCGCCAAATTTGCTTTCTTCGTAGGACGTATTGATTTGCACCAAAATATCCATGGTCTTGTTCTCTTTCAAAAGCTGATGATGCAATGCCTGCCCCAATCTCAAACGGTCCACAGAATGAATGAGCTTGACATATTTTACAACGTCTTTTATTTTATTCGTTTGTAGATGTCCGATAAAATGCCATTCCACCTGGTTGTACTGCTGCATAAGCGGTAATTTCCCCAAAAGCTCTTGAGCTTTGTTTTCACCAAATAAAGTTTCGCCCGCTTGAATGGCAATTTTTAATTTTTCAAGGGGTACGGTTTTTGTCGCTAACAACAATTTCACATCTTCTTTCTTGCGCCCTGAAGCCTGGCAAGCCAATTCCATCCGTTGTCGTACGGATTCAAGATTTTCTTCGACTAATTGGCCCATGTTCGTTCTACCCTCTTTCTGCTTCTCACCCATGTATTTTGTTCAAGTATTTTAGCTTTTCGCATTTCTGATGCCTTCTTATCAAAATTTTTGGTTCTAACATCAGTAAAGAGCCACAGTCCTTATGATTAGGATCCATGGCTTTTGGTCATTACTCGACATGGCTGGTTTAACTTTCATCCCAAACCCTGTTTTATAGATGTAAGTACCTTCTATATTGGTTCAGGAATGGAGATCACGAAGATAGACACATGAAATTGGCAAAAATAAATGTTTTCATTAGAGACCGCTATTAGACTGTTTTTGCTGGTCTATACATTTTTTCTTCTTCGATTGGATTTTCTTTCGCCGTTATATGATAGGGGTCAATTCGGTATACCTGAACTGGACCTCCGAATACAGCGGACCTGTATTTGTCAACGTGCTGTTTGGCTAATGGGCGGTTATAATAATCAGGCACATATTTTCGAATCATTTCCTGCAACATAAGTGTAACTTCGTCCAGATCGACAATAGGCTCAGCCTTGCCGAAAATCATAACACTCATATATGCGGTGTCTGTCTTGGCTGGTACTGGATCAGTAATAGTTCCATATTCTTCGCAAACTGTAAAACAAACCTCTGGATTTGTACTCATCACCTGATTTCGTCTCCCGCCTGTAGCTCCATGAAAATAAAGCTTTCCGTTTGACCAAACATAATTGAGCGGAACAACGTATGGCAACTTACCATCAACCATACCCAGATGCCCAATCCTCGCTTTATTCAAGAAAGAATCAATTTTGCCACTGTCTGATACTTCTCTTATCTTGTAACGAACCTTATCCATTTTCAACCACTCCTATAATGTTGGATTGTTTTCGTTAGTATATCAGTCATTGGATTGAGTTAGTACATCCATAATATAATAATCGAGCAGTCCATATTTTTTGCTAAGCAGATTCTTTTCAAAGCCGAGGAGTGGCTTCAGCTTTGCTCAAGTTATGAAGCTGTTTAACCAGCGGCGGCTTGAAACGGGACTTTCATTTGATCAGATGGGATAAATGCATGGGAGTACACGCTCACTATGCGCATGATCAACCGCTACTTATACTAAGATGTATCTTGAAACAAGCTACTAATAGTTCACGTTTCTGCCGCAGGCACAAAGCAATACCCGCTATGATATTATTCGTACCTTTGACGGTGCCAGCAGCATCGAACATGATTTTATCATGCAAAATTAGGAATACTTTCGTTAATATAGCGTAATCACGACAAAACGCTTATCTTTCATTAATCCGTGAAGAGGGATTAGTGTAGATAAGCGTTTTTTTATGTGTTTATATTATTGATTATTCTTTTTCCTCAAATCGCATTAATATAGATATGTCTTTGATATGTAATGCATGGGCAATTTTTTCGATGTTGTTTATATTCAGTTCTTGAAATTTATTGTTGCACAAATTAGATATTTTGGATTGTGGAACTCCCGAGAGTTCCTCTAATTTTTTCTGAGTTATTCCACGATCTTTTAGAACCTCTTTTAGTTTAATTCTGAACTTTAACATATAAATGTCCTCCGAATACCGATACAGAATTGCACTACTACCATATTACAGATTCCCTAAACCGCAAATGGAGCACTATCAGAATTAATGTCTCTGATGCTATTCAAGTATTTGAACAAGGGAACGACAATGTGTGGACACATATTATTGAGCCAGCACCGTTTAATTCTTATCTGACGACTAACGATTTAATCAATATACTCAACGTTGGCCCAGATGCTCGTGATATTCGCAATGCTTTACAAATCATACTGAATAATGTCGAACGGCGCAATGCATTCTTAAATCGAATTGTAAATGTTAATGCTCAAGATATATCCATTTTGCTCTATAAAATGAAGAACGATTATCTTAAGTATGATCAACTTTCCAACGAGGATTTTATAAAAATGTATGCTGTTAATCCAATCGAAGCCTTGTCAGTTTATTTTCTGGAGACGGTTGATGTGCATAATTACTGGGAATGGAGAGCGGTAGGGGGCACAGGTGAAAAGGCTATTCAGTACAAAAGAGATCAACCTTTATTTACCTTTATTCAAGCTATTGAAAGGGCAGAAGATGAGTCACAAAACTATGTATCAGGGTACTAATCTCAAATTTAGACTTAAAACAGGCGTTTTTCTTCCTCTAAGTAATATCTATATGGTATAATATCCCTTAACAACAGAATGGCTTAGATGGGCGGTCGGCTAGTCTCCTGCAAAGGAGGTGATGCCTGTGGAGGTTAAAGATACGCTGATGTTGATGATTCAATTTGCAACGTTAGTTATCTTGATTATTTCCTTCAACAAAAAGAAATAGACCGCCCTCTCCAAAGGTAAACGGTCTATTTCGATCGACAAATCTTTGAACAGCCACCGCCCTTATAAGCGGCTGTTGCTAAAGAGTAAGGATGCTACAACATCCTTACTCTTTTTTAGTGTATACATCTTAGCTATATTTTATCATATTGCCAACCAGCATGACAATGGAGTAAAGACGTATTACGGTAAATATACTTGGCCTTGCTACACTTCCCATCGCTTCATATACATAATCTCAGCCTGCGGGTCTGCCATTTGGATGACTGCCTTAAAGCGCTGCAAATCCAATAGATGAACGCTATAGACGATGACCTGTTCATCTTTTCCCTCTGTCCGTTCACCTCTATTTTTGCCCTCCATCTGTGCAGGATTTCCCACAGGCGTACTGTAAATACGGAGTCTGCGGTTTAAGGCTTCTTCGACGGTTTGCTGATCCTTGCTGACGACGCAAATCATCCGAGTCAGACCGGTAAACATCAGTCGGGTCGTTTCATAGGCAGCAAGGCAGGATAGGGCTGAATACAGAGCTGGCTCCCAGCCTAGCACGAAACCAGCCGTAATTAGCAGCAAACCATTACAAAGCATCACAATTTGTATCAACGGAATCTTCCGATGCGTCAATAACAGATTGGACGGACGGCCATCGGAAGATTCGTTCAGCCCCAGAGAATCGAGCAAACCTCCGTGACGGGCCGCCAGCCCTGCGCCAAGTCCGATGCAGATCCCCCCGCCCAGAGCGCATACTACCGGGTGGCCACTCACTGCCGGGAAAGGGGACAGAATAATGGCTGAGCCTGAAAAGGCAAACAGACCTGGAAGCGCCCGAAGTAGCATGGGCTTGTGGGTCGACAGAGAATACAGCAGCATAAGCGGCAAGTTCAAAATGAACAGCAGTAATCCAAAATGCTCTTGTGTATAAAGCGACATGAGTCTGGAGATGCCTGTGACGCCACCAGCGATCATATCATGCGGATGCAAAAACAATTCCAGACCGACGGATGCCGTAATACCGCCAATCACCGTATAAAAGACAGGGAACCTGCTCGCATCTCCCGAAGCGGGCTTCACAAGCCGCCTCATAGAGCTTCGGCATGTTTTACAGCGTGCGGCATAGCCTTCCCTCCTATTGGATTGTCGTATCCAGCTTTTACATTTCAGTTACACCGAGTTCCTCTCTTCATTTCGAAGGCGGTGGTCCTTGAATTTGAAAACCTTATTCATCATATTAAAAATAGGTTTTGACTGTTTTGCCAGTAACGGAGCCATAATCGCCAATATAAGTACATAGATAGCTGCAAAGGGCTGAACAATATCCAGCAAACCGCCCTCTTTGCCCAAATTAGCCATAATGATCGAGAACTCACCGCGGGCCACAATCGTCAAACCGATATTTGCCGACGCCTTGGGTGACAGAGAGACAGTGCGTCCAGCCAGCATCCCGGCCCAAATGTTACCGATTAACGTAAGAATGACTGCTGCCAGCGCAAGCCAGATTGCGTTTCCGCCCAGAGACAGTGGATCAATAGATAGTCCGAAGCTGAAGAAGAATAAAGCGCCGAAGAAATCGCGGAAAGGAACAATTAAATGCTCAATCCGTTTGGCATGTTCTGTTTCGGCCAGCACGAGTCCGATTAATAAGGCTCCGATGGCTTCCGCCACATGAATCGTTTCCGAAAAACCTGCCACAAGAAACAGGGAGCCAAAAATAACAAGTCCGAATACCTCATTGGAGCGAATACGAAGAATTCGATTTAACAGAGGGACGGCCTTCCGACCGATAATAATAACTGCGAGCATAAAACCAAGCGCGATTAGTGCCGATAACAGCACACCCCCGAGCGAGGATGAATCGCTGAGAACCAATCCGGAGAGGATGGAAATGTAGACGGCGAGGAAAACATCCTCAAACATAATAATGCCTAAAATCATTTCAGTTTCAGCATTGGCGGTTCGCTTCAGATCGACCAACACCTTGGCAGCAATGGCGCTGGAGGAAATCGTCGTGATCCCGGCAATGACGAGTGTCTCTGCAATGGGAAAACCAGTTAGAAAGCCGAGCGCCAGCCCTAATGTAAAATTAATGCCGATATATATGGTGCCGCCCACTGCGATGGAACGGCCTGATTTAATCAAACGGCCTACCGAGAACTCCAGTCCCAGGTAGAAGAGAAGAAATAGCACCCCGATTCTTCCCATAAAATCAATTAAAGGCGCGCTTTCGATAAATCGGAAATCAAAGTGCCACAGTTCCATCGCATGTGGTCCGACGGCCATTCCAATCAGGATATAAAAAGGGATGACCGATAAGCGCAGTTTGGTGGAAATAAGTCCGGCTGCGGCGATCAGAGCAATAGCCAATCCAACCTCAAATACCAGATGATCCATCCAATCACCCGCTTCCGTTCATAAGAATTTGTTTAAAGCGTTTTTGCTGATCACGTTCCCCGACCACGACCACAGTAGCATCTTCGCTAATAATCACTTCCGGGCCGGGATTTACATACTTGTTGCCTTTTTTCTCAACAATGGCAATAACCGTAGCTCCTGAATTTTGGCGTACATCCAGCTCACCGATGGACTTGCCAACACTGGCATAGTGAGGTTCGACTCTGTACCATTCAATAATAAAATCGTCGAACGTCATTTCTACGCTTTCAAGCTGCTTGGGCTTATACGTCATGCCACCGATTATGGAGGCCACCAATCGCGCTTCCTGATCACTTAGGGTCGTCATGGAAATACTTTGTTCCAAATCCTCATAATCAAAATGATACAGCTCACGTCTGCCGTCATCATGAATAATAATGACTAGGCGATCGCCATTTTCCGTATCTATTCGATATTTAATCCCGATTCCTGGCAAAATAGATTCTCGAATATCCATTTGTAATGCCTCCTGTATTGTACATTTGTTTAAAATTGGTATGGGAAATAAATCACATACATTAGGTGTGACATGGAACTTTTCTTCACATTATAAAATTACATTAATTGGCATGAAAATAGACAGAGAACAGACTTACTTATTAAACTATTAGGAAAATTTTACAAAAAGACATGCAAATATGATGTGCATGTAAATGGGGTTAAGCCACATAACTGGAGGTGAATTTAATGGGGAACAAGTAGAGTTGCTTTTTCAGCTTGTAGATGACAGGAATAAAAGGCAAGCGCAGTTTTGGAATACTCAATAGTAGCACCAACGCCACCAAAATAACAAAGGGAAGTGATTTGGCCGCAGCAATTACCAGATGAAGGACCGGAGAGGATTTGCGGATGGCTGGTTTGGAGTGATGCTCGAGCCCATGGGAGTCTGTTTCCAACGAAGAAGTTTCAACAATCGGCATGAGAGAAGATCCCGCAGTAAACTGGAGGGATTGAGTAGTATCTTCCGCATGAAACGTCACAGGAAGGGACAAAATCTGAACGAGGCTCAATAGGACAATCATGAGTGTACGCAGCATGTTCAGCATCGTTGACATCTAATCCCCTCCCTCTTGTGAAAAATTCATATTAATATAACCTTAACATACCCAACCCTAAATATTCAAACGTATTCTGGTTTTGTCCTGAGTTGTAGCCATTCTTTATAACACCAAAACCTTCTCTTTGAAACCTGATTTTTCTCATTTTACGCTGTATCCTGTTTCCAGTCGTTCACTTCGTATAACCCTTTAGAGCCCGCCATATACTGTAATCAGTGATCGAAAGGAGTGAGCCAATGGAACTGTTTACAGTGTGGACCCATACAGACGGAAATCAGGAAAGCGACCGTTTTTATCAGGTGGTCAAGAGTAGAAACAAAGGACTACATATGTCACGGCGCGGATTTCGATTCACTTTCAGACAACTGGAAAACAAAGTGTCATGGACCTGCAAGGGTATAGAGAGCAATCCGGCGTTTGAAAGCTTTCTCCCCTGTGTATACAGCATCATGGCTTCCGCAATAGCGGATTATATTATCAAAGTGAAGGAATGGGGGATGCTCAATCTGATCCTCGCTAAAGCCTGTTCGCTACTGGAGGAAGAGGATACGGAACAGATTCGCAGCATGGTGCGTTCTTTGTTAAAGGATGATGGCCGAAGAGGGCGTATGAAGCGCCACGGCAAACTGGCGGCCTTACTGGAAAAGGATTTTATGGAGCTGCGCGTGGTTAATCTGGAAGGGCTTATTCAATTCAGGCTGAACGCATATAAAAAGGAGCTTGAGGAAATCGTCGACTATGCCATGGAAGAATTTTGGGCAGATCGGCAGTATGAAGAATTTATGGGATTGCTCAAATATTTTGTGTTTTTCCAGGAAAGTAAAGTTCCACTGGTGCATGTGCTTCATCAGGGTGGACATGATTTTACCATCCTCGATAGCTCCATGGTGCCGATACCGACACCTGAAGGAGATGATATTATTGTGGAGATGCCAGGGGTTGAACTTGAAATGGAGGTCGAGGACAGAATCGTTAGTACACTCATTTCGATTTCGCCTGCTTCCATTATATTACACACAGATGATGAGCACACCCCTATTGTGCGGACGCTCCTGCATATTTTTGAAGATAAAATGAAGCTCAGCAGGCTCTATCCCGGGCAGGATATTCAAAAATAATCAAGTGCTCGTATAAACCAACGGATTTCTGGAAAGCCTTTGCCTCAAGGGGAGGTTTTTTATGAGATCCATGTTGGTATGGAAACGGATTTTGGGAACCGTGTTAACCCTCACTTGTCTGGTATTGCCTGGCAATGAGGTTTACGGTCACAAAGAGCCGGTCCAGCATAAAAAAGGGCAGTCAACGCCTGTTTTGTCTCCGCGGGAGGAGCAGGTGATTACGACCATGACGGTCACGGCAACGGGATATACAGCAGGCTATGAATCCACTGGCAAGCGGCCAACTCATCCGGGTTACGGTATTACGTATTCCGGTGTTAAAGTGCGTCGTGACAAAAACACATTGTCCACGATTGCAGCTGATCCCAAAACATTTCCTTTGGGCAGCATTTTGTACATTCCAGGTTACGGCTACGGCATTGTAGCAGATACGGGATCAGCGATCAAAGGCAATAAAATCGACCTGTATTTTAAAACTACCCGGCAGGTCTATTCTGAGTGGGGTAAGAAAGAAGTGGATGTGCAAATTATTAGAAAAGGAAGCGGAAAATGTACGGAGAAGATGCTAAATTCGCTCCAAAAGGTGATCGAGACGCACAAATCCATTCCGGCTTCTACGCTGGATGATTCCATATAATTCGTGTATATTGTCCTTCCTGACTTCACATACTATGTTGCGGGGTAAAGCTTATCCCGAAAAACATATTGGGAGGTTGAGAATTATGGCAAATCAAGGCGGAAATTCGTACACCAATCAAGGTAACAAGTCAAACGCAGGAAATCAGTACAAAGCGGAATTTGCCCAAGACAACTCAGTAGGTGTCGTTTCTCAAAAGGTGAAAAAGTCCGAGCAGAATAAAATTCAGGACAACTACCAGACACCAAATGAGAAATATAGTGAAGAATTCGCAGCAGATCAAGGCGGCACAAGCTCTGTATCACAAAAGGTACAAAACTCCAGTCGCAGCAAAGTTCAAAATAATGCTCAAACACCGAACGAAAAATTTGACGAAAACTTTAACACGAAATAAAAAGCATATACGATTGACAATGCTCCGGACTCATATCCGGGGCATTTCGTGTTTGAACAAGGCGTGAGCGATCATGGAGTAAAAGGTTTTATCTCCTTTTTAATTGTTTTTAAGGTGGAATTAAGGTTTAAAGTGCAAAATAAAGTCAGCTAAACAACACCACCTTGAAGCATAGGGTTTGGGAGGAGATAAACAATGGACGAATTTAAAAATAATAATTCCGGACGCCGGGATGACAATGATCAGGTTGAATCCGATAAAACAACTCGGCAGAATGATTCAAACGGTTCCTCATATTACTATTCGTACGGTCCTTTTTCTTCGGTTCAATCAGATGGACAACGCAAGGATGGGAAGCTTGTAGAGAAGGACGTTGAGATTACGCCACCGCAGGCGGTAAGGCCACTCCCTTCCTCTTACCATCGTGCCGGGGCTGAGCAACAACAAGACGGCTCAGGCCGGAACGGCGGTAACTGGCAATTTAAACAAAATAAACCCAAGTCCCAGGTAAAGACGATTTTCCTATCCTTTTTGGCCGGGATGCTGGTTATTACGGTTCTGATGTACACGGCCGACCGCACGAATATGTTCACTCCTGAGACGGCGATGACTTCGGCGGCAGCTGAAAGCGGAGAAACGACTAATTCGGGAACGACGAGTCAGGCGCCTAACGCAGTTCCGGCTGTAATGCCTTCCGGCACGGCAGACGTTCAATCCGTTGTGGCCAAAGCGGGTCCGGCAGTCGTCAAAATTGAAACACTGGCTAAGCAATCTAGTAGCAGTGGCAGACAAAGCAGTCCTTATTATAATGACCCGCTATATCAATATTTTTTCGGTAATCAGTATGGAGACAGTGGCAATAGCGGAAACAACGGCAGCAGCAATGAAAATGATGGCAGCAACAGCGGACAACTGACTCCGCTTGGTATTGGTTCCGGCTTTATTTTCGATAAAACGGGCTACATCCTGACAAACAATCACGTTGTTGAAGGCGCGAATGTGGTCCAGGTCACGGTAGAGGGAACCAATAAGCCATATGAAGCCAAAGTACTGGGCAAAAATGCAGATCTGGATTTGGCTGTGCTGAAAATTGAAGGCAAGGATAACTTTCCGACAGTAACGTTAGGCAACTCCGAAAATGCTAAAGTCGGTGAGTGGATGGTAGCCATCGGTAACCCTGAAGGCTTCGAGCATTCGGTAACAGCCGGGGTGCTGAGTGCGAAGGAACGTACGATTACCATTAACAGTGAGTCTACGGGAAAACCTACTCAATATAAACATTTAATTCAGACCGATGCGTCCATTAACCCTGGGAACTCTGGTGGTCCTCTGTTGAATCTGCAAGGACAGGTTATCGGCATGAACGTAGCTGTCAGTGCTGACGCACAGGGAATCGGGTTTGCGATTCCGTCCAATACGATTTTGGAAGTCGTCGACAAGCTGAAAAATAATCAGCCTATTCCGAAAGAACCCGTTCCTTTCATTGGCGCAAGTCTGTTGAATCTGAGTCCCGAAGTAGCCAAAGAATTGGGGACAACCCTGACTGAAGGCTCAGTGGTGCGGGATATTATCTACAAATCACCAGCTTATCAGGCGGATCTGCGTCCTTATGATGTGATTATCGGAGCTAATGGTACTCCTTACAGCACATCACAGGAGCTGATCAATTTCATTCAAAAGCAAAAAGTGGGTACAGCACTGACGCTTAACATTGAACGGGCAGGACAGAAAAAGGATGTCCAGTTAAAAGTGGGTAACAAGAACGACTTTAGCTCGACTCTTCAACAGTGATCCAATCCTTCTTTAAAAGTGAAAATGTGGCAAGAAACGGAAGGGAGTTACCTTTCGTTTCTTGCTGTATACGGCGGCAAGATGCTACACGCGTCTACTCCTGCTACAATAGAGTGAAAAGAAGATAATAAAGGAGCTCGATGGTGTATGCGTTCTACCATTCTGATTATTGATGACGATGAAAAAATTGTGTCCATGCTGCGCAGAGGGCTGGCCTTCGAGGGCTATGAAGTGATGACGGCTGCCAACGGCGCAGAGGGATTGAATAAAATGCTTACAGCTGAGCCTGATGTTGTCGTGCTGGATGTGATGATGCCGCAACTGGATGGCTTCGAGGTATGCCGTCGCATGCGGGAGGGAGGAAGTACGGTGCCCGTTCTGATGCTTACAGCCAAGGACGAGGTGGAGAACCGGGTCAAGGGGCTGGATCTGGGTGCAGACGACTATCTCGTCAAGCCGTTTGCTCTGGAGGAGCTACTGGCTCGTGTGCGGGCGCTTCTGCGCCGTAAAACCGAGCAGCAGGATCATAATGGACATCGACTGACCTTCGAAGATTTACAGCTGGATAACGAATCGCGTGAAGTGGTTCGCGGCGGCAAGCGGCTGGAGCTGACGGCAAAGGAATTTGAACTGCTCCACTTGTTTATGCAAAACCCGAAGCGCGTTCTGTCTCGTGATCTGATTATGGACAAAATTTGGGGCTATGACTACAGCGGAGAGTCAAACGTGCTGGAAGTGTATATTGCCATGCTCCGACAAAAAACGGAGCAGGATGGCGGCAAACGGCTCATTCGTACGATTCGGGGAGCGGGTTATATTTTAAGAGGTGATGTGTAAATATGTCTATTCGTTGGCGACTGACAGCTTGGTATTCCAGCATCTTGGCTATAGTACTTGTTATGTTTGGACTGGCTATTTACGGACTGGTATATTATTACACCTATAATGAAGTGAAAAGTCAGCTTATGAACCAGACGCCACGTATTAACAAGCAGTTACTGCTCACCGTCAAAGGAGGACTGTTTGAGGTCCCCAATCTGGATTTGGGCTTGGTGCAGGGTCGTGGAATTGATGAATCACAGCTATATGTACAAATTTATAATTATACATCCGGTGTCACCAAGACGACGCAAAATATGAAAAATCTCGATATTACCTTTCCGGTTCCATCCACAGCGGCTGGAGCGGTTCAAAATGAGGGAATTCGACGTGTAAGTGTGGATGGGGATTCCTTTATGATTTATCAGCAACCGATCAAATCCGAGGAACTGGGATTAGTGGTTGGACTGTTACAGGTGGGGCAATTTACAGGCTCTCAGGATCGGCTTATGAACAGGCTGCAAAGTGTGCTTGTGTACGGTTCGTTATTTGCATTGCTCGCCGCTGCGACCTCAGGCCTCTTTTTAGCTCGCAAGTCCATGAAGCCGCTGGTCAAGGTGATCGAAGGGGCTAATCAGATTCAGTCCAGTAATGATTTGAGTGTCCGCATTGAATATGATGGACCGCCAGATGAAATTGGACAACTGATCGCGACGGTTAACAAGATGCTGGGGCGTACGGAGGTTTTTTATAAGGAGTTGGAGGATGCTTATGGAGCCCAGCGCCGCTTTGTAGCCGATGCTTCCCATGAACTGCGTACGCCGCTTACGACAATCCGAGGCAACGTTGATTTTTTGCTCAAAATGTGGACTACCGAGCCGGGAGACCGTCCCAATATGGATGAAGCGATGATTCGTGAGCTCTCTATGGAGGCCCTGAGTGATATGGCGGATGAAGGAAAACGGATGAGCCGTCTGGTTGGCGATATGCTATCGCTCGCCAGAGCAGATACAGGGAAAACATTCGAGAAGGCCCCGGTGGCGCTGGAGCCACTCGTAAGTGAGGTTGCCCGGCGTGCTCAATTTTTGGAGCGGACGTCCGAATGGAACGTGGGTGACTTTTCGATACTGAATGGCGTTTATATGGATGGCAGTAAGGATTATTTGCAGCAAATGCTGTTCATTTTCATAGATAATGCGTTCAAATATACACCAGAAGGTACGGTCCGGTTTGATGCTATCGTCTATCAGGGACAGGTAGGTCTGCGGATTAGTGATACAGGCATCGGGATGGACAAGAGTGAGGTTCCCTTTATTTTTGACCGCTTTTATCGGGCGGATGAGTCGCGCGGGGTGACGGAGGGTATTGGCTTGGGTTTGTCCATTGCCAAGTGGATTATAGATGAGCATCACGGGTCTGTGGAAGTGGTTACACGCCAAGGGGAAGGGACGACATTTATCATCTGGCTTCCGGTCAGCTTTTCCGCGCCTTTGGAATAGGCTATAATAGGAAGGCAACTACATCATAGAATTGGCCGGTAAAGGCTTGGATGCCGCAGCTACTCAATTTTTGGAGCTGTCTACTGTGTCGAAGAAAGCGGGTGCTATTTTTGGAAGTGCTCAGAATTTCGCCCCGGGGTTACTGCTACGGCGTAGTCGATGCCATGGTATTGGCTCGTCAGGCGGCCAAAAACTTGGACTTACCTCGGCCTATTTATATACTAGGCATGATTGTGCATAACAGTCATGTCACAAATTCCTTCGAGGATGAGGGAATTATTACACTGGACGGCCCTAACCGCATGGAGATTTTAAGCCAGGTGGAGAGTGGTACCGTTATTTTCACCGCCCATGGTGTATCCCCTGAGGTTCGCAAGCTGGCTCGCGATAAGGGGCTGACTACGGTTGATGCAACTTGCCCGGACGTGACGAAGACTCATGATCTGATTCGGGAGAAGTCTGCCGAGGGATATCAGATTATTTATATCGGCAAAAAGAATCATCCCGAGCCGGAGGGAGCTATCGGCATTGCTCCCGACCATGTTCATCTGATCGAGAAGGAAGAGGAGATCGACAGCCTTATGTTGTCTGCGGGCAAAATTCTAATCACGAATCAGACGACCATGAGTCAGTGGGACATCAAGCACATTATGAAAAAGCTGCTGGAGAAGTTCCCGGGTGCCGAAATACACAATGAAATCTGTCTGGCCACGCAAGTGCGTCAGGAAGCGGTAGCGGAGCAGGCGGGACAGGCGGATCTGGTGATTGTCGTTGGTGATCCGCGCAGTAACAATTCAAACCGATTGGCTCAGGTGTCTGAAGAAATTGCGGGTACAACAGCTTACCGTATTTCCGATGTAACAGAGCTGAAGCGGGAATGGCTGGAGGGCGTTCACAAGGTAGCAGTGACCTCTGGAGCTTCTACACCTACGTTGATTACGAAAGAGGTTATTTTGTACCTGGAGCAATATGATCCGGCTAACCCGGATACATGGGAGATTCGTCGGACGATTGATATGAAGAAGCTATTGCCCCCTGTGCGTGAAAAGTCAAAAACGACTAAATAATTTGTAACAGATCATGGCTGCTATTCGGGAAGGGACTCTCGGATGGCAGCTTTTTTTGAATTGGACGATAGACTTCATCCAGACCAAATCGGCATCACGAGGATCGAAATTGCAGGCCGGTATTCAGGATAATTAAGTCTTGACGAGTACAAGCAAAACAGGTATATTTACTTTAACGAATAAAAGCTTAAAAGCGAACAAGCGTTTAAGTGATATAATGTCATCTGTAAATGATTCATTAAATATGTTAAATAGAGAGGAAGAAAAATATGATCGTTATCGCTGGTGTCCAAACACCTGAAGAACATATCCAGGCTATTGTTGCAGTTATCGAAAAAGAAGGTTTGCAGGCTCATGTTTCCCATGGATCGGATCGTACGATTATCGGGCTGATCGGAAGTGTAGAGCCCAAGTTGGCTGAACACCTGCGCCAAATGAAGGGCGTAGAGAATGTAGTCAAAATATCGAAGTCTTACAAATTGGCGAGCCGTGATTTTCATCCCGAAAATACCGTCATCTCTATTAAAGGTGTGAACATCGGCGGAGGCGAGCTTGTGATTATGGGTGGACCATGCGCCGTTGAGTCTGCTGAGCAGATTGATGAAATTGCTGCATTGGTTAAAGCTGCGGGCGCACAAGTTCTCCGTGGAGGTGCTTTTAAGCCGCGTACGGGTCCTTACAGTTTCCAAGGAACGGGCGTAGAAGGTTTGATCATGATGGCCGAGGCAGGCAAGAAGCATGACCTGCTGACCATCACAGAGGTTATGACACCCGAATACGTGGATATCTGTGCGGAATATGCGGATATTTTACAAGTAGGTACACGTAACATGCAAAATTTTGATCTGTTGCGCAAGCTGGGAACCTGCGGCAAGCCAGTGCTGCTCAAACGTGGTTTCAGTTCGACTTACGATGAGTTCCTGAATGCTGCCGAGTATATTTTGGCGGGTGGTAACCCGAATGTTATGCTGTGTGAGCGCGGAATCCGTACATTTGAAACCTACACTAGAAATACGCTGGACCTGTCAGCTATTCCTGTTCTGCAACAACTGAGCCATTTGCCGGTTATTTCCGACCCGAGCCATGGCACTGGGCGCCGTGAGCTGGTTGTCCCTATGACGAAGGCTTCGGTGGCTGCTGGTGCAGACGGGTTGATTATTGAAATGCACACAGACCCCGACAATTCGATGACGGGTGATGGTGTACAATCCCTTTTCCCGGATCAATTTTCAGATTTGCTGAAAGACTTGGAATTGCTTGCTCCGGCTGTAGGAAAAACATTTCATACACCCAGTACCATTTCTTAAATCCAATACTTAACATTAATGTATAAAAGTTTTGCCGTAACGCAGTCATTTGATTAAAATCGCCCCAAAAGCCCGATATTTCGGGCTTTTTGTGCTTTTCAAATGTTATCAAGAGCGTAAGCATATCTAACATTAGTTTAAAAAATACCTTACATAGCTATTGACCCGTGTCATGTTTGGGATTTATAATGACGACAGAAAAAAACATTCGATCATGAACATTTCAGGGTTGTATAAGACTTAATGTTCGGAAAATTGGGAGGAAGAAGACATGTCCGTTGAAAATGTATTAAAAACAATTCAGGAAAATAATATTGAGTGGGTAGATTTTCGCTTTGTAGATTTGTCCGGCCGTGCTCACCATATTTCGTTGCCAGCTTCCGAAGTAGATGAAGAAACATTTGTTAATGGTGTTGCTTTCGACGGTTCTTCCATTCCCGGCTATCGTGGCATCGAGGAATCCGACATGGTTATGCTGCCCGATGCGGAAGCGGTTTTTATCGACCCTTTCACTCAGCATCCTACACTGAATATTCTGTGTGACATTGCTACGCCAGACGGCGAAAAATACGACCGCGATCCTCGCGGCATTGCAAGAAAAGCAGAAGAATTCCTGAAAACTGCTGGTGTAGGTACGAAAGTTAACTTTGCACCTGAATCCGAATTTTTCATTTTTGACGAAGTGCGCTATGAGACCAGTATGAACAGCTCCTCCTTTTTCGTGGATTCCGAAGAAGCAGCCTGGAATACGAATCGCAAGGAAGAGGGCGGAAATCTGGGCTTTAAAGTAGGAGTGAAGGGCGGATATGTGCCTGTAGCGCCAGTAGACACCCAACAAGACATCCGTAGTGAAATGTGCCGTTTGCTTGAAGAAGCAGGTCTGAGAATTGAGCGCCATCACCATGAGGTTGCTACGGCAGGTCAGGCGGAAATTAACTTCCGTTTTGATACACTCAAGAAAACAGCTGATAATTTGCTTGTTTATAAATACATTGTACACAACACAGCTCGTCAATATGGTAAAGTGGCAACATTTATGCCAAAACCACTCTTTGGAGACAACGGAAGCGGTATGCACGTTCACCAATCCATTTTCGATGGAGACACCCCTTTGTTCTACGAAAAAGGTGCTTACGCTAACCTGAGCGAACTGGCCCTTCATTACATTGGCGGTATCCTGTACCATGCACCAGCGCTGATCGCTTTGACGAACCCAAGTACGAACTCGTTCAAACGTCTCGTTCCAGGCTATGAAGCTCCAGTTAACCTGGTATTCTCCAAAGGTAACCGTTCTGCGGCTGTCCGTATTCCAGTAGCGGCTGTTACGCCTAAAGGCTGTCGGATCGAGTTCCGTACACCGGACTCCACAGCTAACCCTTACCTGGCCTTCTCTGCAATGCTGATGGCGGGTCTGGATGGCATCAAGCGCAAGCTGAACCCGATCGAATTGGGATATGGTCCACTTGATACGAACATCTATGAGCTGTCTGCCGCTGAAATTAGTAAAATCCGCAGTGTTCCTGCTTCGCTGGATGAGGCTTTGGACGCTCTGGAAGCCGACTATGAGTTCTTGACAGAAGGCGACGTATTTACGAAGGACTTTATTGATAACTATGTAGAGCTCAAACGTTCTGAAGCTAAATCGGTTAACATCCGTGTTCATCCGCATGAATACAGCCTGTATTTCGACTGCTAATAGCAGATAATAAATGAGCTGCATGGTTGCTCTCGAATGACAACACGAGCTAACAAAACGAGCAGCATAGCTGCTTTGAATACTAACCATTTGCCTATGGGTAACGGTTAGTATTCAAGATAGGTCTCCGGTTTTTAAGCCGGGGACCTTTTAACATTAAATTAAATACCACAAAGTTAAGATGTTAAATATACTTACATTCACATCTTTGTCACATCGTAAATGAAATCGGCAACTTTTTTTAACAAGTCTTGAACGCTCTTATGATTACTGCTATCATAGCGATAATATCCGCACCAGAGTAGAGAAGGGATGGGAATTTGTTGAGTAAGAGAGCCTATAATTTTAATGCAGGACCAGCGGCATTGCCGCTCAAAGTGCTGGAACGTGTACAAGCTGAATTCGTAGATTTTCAGGGAACAGGTATGTCCATTATGGAAATGTCTCACCGTGGAGCTGTGTATGAATCTGTTCATAATGAAGCGCAGGAACGTCTGTTATCTCTGCTAGGCAATCCAGAAGGCTACAAGGTGTTATTTTTGCAAGGAGGCGCTAGTACGCAATTTGCTATGCTGCCCTTAAATTTCTTGAGCGAAGGGCAGACAGGAAGCTATATCATGACAGGAAGCTGGTCAGACAAGGCTTATAAGGAAGCCAAGCTTTTGGGCAAGGCCCACATTGCTGCATCCTCTGCTGCTGAAAAGTATATGCGTCTTCCGAATGTGGATTCTTTGGACTTGCCTGACAATACTGCTTATGTGCATATTACCTCCAACGAGACGATTGAAGGCACACAGTTCAAGCAATTCCCGGATACCGGTTCTGTGCCGTTAATTGTGGACATGTCCAGTGATATTTTTTGCAAGCCGTTTGATGCTACTCAATTCGGATTGATTTATGCTGGAGCACAAAAAAATCTGGGACCTTCCGGCGTAACGGTCGTGATCGCCCGTGAAGAACTGTTGACATCTTCACCGGACAACGTTCCTACGATGCTGCGTTACAGCACTTATGAAAAGAATAATTCTCTCTACAATACACCTCCATCCTTTGCTATATACATGGTAAATGAGGTACTGAAATGGATTCAGGAAGAAGGCGGCCTGGAAGGTATTGAACGTATCAACCAGCAGAAAGCTGCTTTGCTCTACGACCGTATTGACAGCAGTGAAGGCTTCTACCGTGGTTGTGTAGACGTCGCTGACCGTTCCATTATGAATGTGACCTTCCGCCTCGCAAATGAGGACTTGGAAAAGCAATTTATTAAGGAATCCGAGCAGGCTGGTTTCATCGGTCTGAAGGGACATCGTAGTGTAGGAGGGCTTCGCGCTTCAATCTACAATGCTGTTCCACTGGAGAACTGTCAAGCGTTGGCCGAGTTTATGGATAGTTTTAAGCAGCGTCATAGCTGATTGTAACGGACATATATTTCGATACACAATTGTTGGAAATCGAAAAAAAGTAAAGCCTTCCCTGAACGTGTATAGGGGAAGGCTTTTAGTGGTGAGGAGCGATTATTTTTTGGATTGGATGTTCAACTCTCACTGATTTTGTTAAAATAATAAAATGTGTACATTTTTTCAGTTCAAAAAGTGAAGGGAACGAAACGTGATGCCATTACATATTGTGCTTGTTGAGCCGGAAATTCCGGCGAATACAGGGAATATTGCTAGAACGTGTGCTGCTACGGGAACACATTTGCATCTGGTAAAGCCGCTGGGCTTCCGTACCGACGATGCCACGTTAAAACGTGCTGGACTTGATTACTGGTATGCGGTTCACATCGAATACCATGAATCCTTTGCTGAGGTGCAGGAGAAGTATCAGGAAGGTCGCTTTTTTTATGCCACCACGAAAGCAAATCAGCGTTATAGTGATATTGCATTTCAGGATGGAGACTTTTTGGTATTTGGCAAAGAAACGAAGGGGCTGCCTCCCGAGCTTCTGGCTGCCAACCCGGATACATGCATCAAGATGCCTATGTCAGATAAAGTAAGATCGCTAAATTTGTCGAATTCCGCTGCGATTATCGTATATGAAGCGTTGCGGCAAATGGAGTTTCCAGGTTTATCGTGAATAATATCAAGTGAGTGGGCATAAGCGCGAATAAAGAACCAGGACCTTAGTTGCTAATCAAGCCTTGTGCCTCTGTTGTTCAGACAAACCCGACGAAGGGCTTGAAAATAAGGCTATAATTATTAATTTGTAAAATCCTCAGAGAAAGCTAATGATAATGGACATTTCGGTCGATAAAAATATTACAGACATTCTGTGCCATACTTTGATATGGTTCATGATTTTATGAAAAAATGTAATAAAATTTCCTGTGATCAGCAGGATTCGACAAAAAGACAGCGAATACTACATAAAGAATAGTGTCTTTGTACCTAGTTTTTCGCGGGGAAGAAAATTGCAATTCATAATGAAATAGGAGAGGTGTACGATCACGATGAAACCTGCTGGTGTGGTGCGTAAAGTTGATCAACTGGGGAGAATAGTGTTGCCCAAGTCACTGCGCAAAAGATATCAAATGAATGAGGGAGATCCTGTCGAAATTTTGGTTCAGGGTGACCATATTATTTTGGAGCGTTATCGTCCGAAATGTGTATTTTGCGGATCAGTTGAGCAAGTGAACAATTTTAAAGAACGTTATATTTGTGCTCAATGCTTGACTGAAATGACACAGTACTCCTAAAATGGGGCAAAAGCATCACGACATTCGTTCGTGATGCTTTTTTTCTTATAAAGTATAAGTAAGCAGACATAGTTTACATGCTTGTAAACGATAAGCTCCTATTTATAGAACAAAAAATGAGTAGGGACTGGACGCAGTTTGCCATCCGATGGCTTGTTCACGACTCGACCGTTCAGGATGAGTGAGGAGGAGCCTCCCCCGTCCAGATTATAAGCATTCTGAACGCCGAGATTGTACATTTTTCCCTGTAGTTCTTCCAGTGTTGCACCTGAACCCCCGCTTTCATTGTAGCCGTCTACGACAATAATGAGCAGCTGATCATCTTTATAGTTGCCGATGGCTGTACGTGGCGCTCGTTTGGGCGAAACCTGCCATTTATCCGGAATCGGCATCTTTTGGCCGCTTTGCAGCAGTACGGGAACGAAGGTAGCTCCAAAGGCAGGCTTTAGGCTGTCCAGAGCGCCCTGACTGTAAAACTTGCCGCCGATAAGCTTGCCGGTGTTGCTCAATCCGACGAAGGACAAATCCTTAAAGCTGGACTGAAAGCCGGTCAGGTAATGGCCGTTCATGACGGTAGTGCTTAATGGATAGCGTTTGCCGTCTCCATCCGCAAAGCCGCCTGCATTAATACCAGCGACAGCTCCGTGTCTCAGGACAGCACGCATGGTCGTTTCGGAGCCGCCGAGTTTGTCGCTCCCCAGAGACATTTTCATAGCGGCAGGATCCTTAAGCTTGACCTTCATGGCATAGCCATGATAAATCCCCGGGTTCACCTTAAACAATTCAATAGTAATCCGGTTGCTGTCTACCCGCTCATAGGGAACCCCGAGCTTGGCGGTGATGCGCCGATTATAGATTTTTTCGGGACGCTTGGATTGAGTGGAGGCCGTTTGGACAAGCTGGTTCATCGTTTGGGTTGTTTGCTTGTACAGTTCCGATGTTCGGCGAATAGTAGACAAGGTGTATGTTGCCGTTTGGTTGGCTTCATCGAGCTGCTTGCCTACTGAGTGCGTTTGTAGAACGACTTCGGTTTTTTGCAGACTAGGGACGGTAGACCCGGAAAAACTAAATGTGGGATGAATTAACAAAACACACCCCAACAAACCGATAAAAGGAGCAAGGGCCAGCATGAAGAAACGATTTACCTGTTTTGTATCCATATTCATTTCAGCAGGTCCATTTTTTTCTGAAGTGCATTGAGCTGCTGCTTCACTTCGTTCAGTTGGGTGTACAGCTTATTGCTGTTGTCGGTTTTATTGTTTGCATTATCCTTGGTAAAGGTCAGCAGCTCATTGAAGGACTGAACTTTGCCCTCTAATCCGTTAACTTCCTCGGAAAGCGCAACCAACTGTTTTTCATAGTCGGTTTTGAGCGCTTGAATCTGCTGGTTTGTATGGGTTTGCATTTCGTTCAACATTTCCTGCTTCAAATGATTGCTGTACAGATAGGTAGCGAGAGCACCTAGTATAATAAGCAGGAACCAAAATAGCAGAAAAGCCTTTACGGGTATCCCCTTTCTTGAAGTGCCCCGCCGTGATTCGGCAGGAGGGTGTTCAGGTGAAGCTTGCATGCGATTTTTCAACTCCCATGTAAAATCAAATTTCCAGTCTTTATTTTGCAGTTCCAATTCTATCATGGGCCTATTTATTTCGCAAAAGCGAAATAGATGCATAAAATTATTTGGAAAAAGAGATTGCACCGTAAGGAAGTCCTAGGATACAATTTCCTTAAACGATTTTCGCTTCTTATGCGTTCATATTTGCGCAATTTCTATATATGCAACCCCAAATTATAACTTCAATTTTTTTTAACTATGTATTTTATGTATTTTTTTGTGAAATCAGGAGGTTTAGACATGAGAAAAGTATGGCAGGTGGTCATCATAGACATCCATCCTACAAGTATGCTTGGAACAAAGCTTATTTTGGAAGACCAGCAGGATTTGCTTGTCAGAGGGATGTCCTCCTCCGGGACGGAAGGTCTGGAATTGGCTTGCTCCATTCGGCCGGAAATCATTTTAATGGATTACAGGTTGCCTGAGGGAACGGCGGAACCGTTCCTAACACAAATACGGGCCTTGTCTCCAGACAGCCATATTGTTATTATGACGGATGAGGATAATATTACGCTGTTCCAACAGCTGATTTCGCTGGGAGCGAATGGAATGCTATCCAAACAGGCGTCACCAAGCCAGTTGATCCATCTGATCAACGGTTTGCGCGAAGGTTTTGCTTCGTTACCAATGGATTGGATTCGTTGTGGAAATTGGCCGTTTATGCCGCTCATGGCTTCTGAACCTTTCGACGAATTGACAAAGACCGAAATTTTCATTATGGAGCGTATTGTGCAAGGAATTACATATGACAAAATTGCGATCGAGATCGAAGTCAGTCGGCGCTCCATTGATAATTATCTACGTAAAATTTATGCTAAATTGGGCGTGTCCAGCCGGGCACAGGCGATTGAACGTTATGCCTTGTACGCGCGTCAAGCAAAGCAGCTGTATGCCTGACGTGCCAACCCGGAGGTCGTGAGCCTATTTTTCAGGAGAAGGAGGATGTTCATGCAATATTCCTTTGCTTCACGAACCGCTGCAATGTTGGCTTCTCCAGTGCGTCATATCCGGGAAAATGCGAGAAGACACTCCTTTATATCTTTGGCTGAAGAATTGCCTGCACAAGAGCTATTTCCAGTGAAGCTGCTGGAAGAAGCGGCTCATGATGTATTTGGTTCTGGCCCTGACGCCCTCCAGTATGGTGAACCGGAGGGCTATTTTCCTTTGCGGGCGTGGCTTGCAGGAGAGTGGGAACAGCGCAAAGGAGTTAGAGTGCCACCAGGACAGATTCTCCTGACAACAGGCAGTCAGCAGGCCATTGACCTGATTGTAAGGCTGATGGTAGATGAACGCGACCCTGTGTTAGTCGAAAATCCGACATCGCCCGGATGCCTGCAAGTACTCTCCATGCAAGGTGCGCAGATCGTTCCCGTTGAATCTGATGGAGATGGTGTGCGTCCCGATCAGCTTGAAGCCTTAATCATTCACCACCAACCCAAGTTTTTTTTCGCCACACCCACGTTCACGAACCCGACCGGTTCCTTATGGAGCGCGGCAAGACGTCAGGAGATTTTGGAGCTGTGTAGGCGCTATCAGGTGCTGATCGTGGAGGACGACTCTTACGGAGAGCTACATTTTAAACAAAAAAATGAATTCGGCGACAAAAGCCAGCACGGGCAAAGTCGGAAATTTGCAGAAGCCTATCCTTCGCTATTTGCGCTGGATCATGCAGGGCAGGGTGGACAGGTGCTATATATCGGTTCCTTCAACAAAACGATTGCGCCCGCACTGAGAACCGGCTGGGCGGCAGGCCCCGCTCCGTTGATCGAAGGTATGTACGCTTTGAAGCAGTTGGCCGATATGCAGTCCAGTACGATGAACCAGCGACTCCTGTTCCAGTTGCTGACCAGCTCGCGGTTTCAATGGCACGAGCATTTAGCCATGCTGAACAAAGAGTACTCGACACGTCTGCAATTAATTTTGGAGCTGCTCAAACGTCCATTTTGGAAAGATGTGACGTACCATATTCCGTCCGGCGGCATGTATGTGTGGGTTCGGTTGCCCGATGGGCTGGACAGCGCACTGCTGCTAAAGGCGGCCTTACCCAAGGGTGTAGCCTTTATGCCAGGAGAGTTGTGCGCGGTTGGCAGCGAAGGCGCGTCCCATATCCGCCTGAACTTCAGCCATCCGGGCCGCGAGCAGCTACTCATGGGCATGAATTTGATCGGTGAGACGATTAGTGAATTCACTGCGCGAAGCTAGCTGGGGCCGAATGCTCTGCTTGCTACAGCAGAGCTTCCGGCAGTCGTGGCGTCAGAAGTAAGCGGTAGGCTTTTCGGCGATCCCCAGTATTGGAAGGGTGGTGAGTGGCAGGCTTCTCAGTGATCTTCCGCATTCGTAGTGGCAGAGTACACGGCTGTCGCTTCCGCGATTCGCTGTTGTCCGCTGCCGTCATCTGGCTCTACAGCCTTGCCAGCGGCCGTTTCGGCACCTTGCTCTTGCAGTACCGCCGCATACTCGCTCAGGGCAACCTCGCCAAACGGGGTCAGCCTGTAGCGGCCCCGGGCTACGCGTTCAAACCAGCCGTAGTAGTTGCGCTGGAGAACGGCTGCGGCCCCGCTGACGGCTGCTGTACGGGCGAGCTGCGTCGGTGCGGCTTCCCCCAGACCCTGCAAGGCCGCGGCCACGCGCAGCGCTTTTTCCCGGTAGGCCGTGACCAGCTTGCGCCGGGTACTGCCGCCGGTGTTGTGGTCGCCGCTGCGTGCGTGAAACTCCCGCAGCAGCCTTTCCTTGCGCGAGCCGAGGCGGGGTGCCGTCGTTTTTCGGTCACTACCGTTCGTGCCCGC
Source organism: Paenibacillus sp. NRS-1782 (assembly GCF_050467685.1). Lineage (NCBI taxonomy): Bacteria > Bacillati > Bacillota > Bacilli > Caryophanales > Paenibacillaceae > Paenibacillus > Paenibacillus sp. NRS-1782. The sequence continues at coordinate 47,165 of NZ_JBITPH010000049.1, read as the reverse complement.
AGGCTTGCAAAGCACCTCTACGAGCGGCAGCTTGGTCTTATAATGGGTGACGGTGAGCAAGCCGAGCTCCAACTGGCGGCACAGTCCGACCAGCTCATTCCAGCGCTGATTGACAGCCCCTTTTTTCGCACGGTTTCGTTCTACCGCCACATACACATTGCTGCTTAGCTTCAGACGCTGCATGCCTTGCAGCACAAGCGCCAGATTGAACGTCTTTTTAATCTCCACAATCAGTGGCTCCTGCTGTTCTGGCTTTATACCCACCAAATCGCAGTTACGCACTTCTCCCTTGATTTCGTATCCCAAGCTCTCAAAAAAGGCTTTGATCGGAGCGTACAGCTCCGTCTCATGCCGAACCGCCATGCTTCTCCCGCTCCTTTATCCCATTATTCCGAGCTTATATTGTACCATAATGCGTCAGGTCCGCGTCGTTGTTGTATATTTTAGCACAGTGTATCTCTCTGTTTTTCGAAAAAGCAGGGGAACCCGTGACAAAAAAAAGGTCAATTCTGAAATCAATCTGCATAGGTATGTATTACACTTTTTTTAAGAGGATTGCATCATATCCTGAAAGGCGTGGACGAGTGTAGCCATTAACCATCCGGAGTGGAGGATAGTCATTACGCAGTCATGGGAGGAACCGAGCATGAATATTTTTGAACGCGTTGCGGAGTACCGGGCGGAAAACAACCGTCTGGCCTGGAGCGGCACTTTTAGTGAGTATATCGAGATACTCAAGAAAGACCCGACGCCGGCGATGACCGCTCATGCACGGGTTTACAAGATGATTGAATCTTTTGGTGTAGAAGAGGTTGGGGGACATAAGCGATATAAATTTTTCGAGCAGGAGATTTTTGGGCTGGACCGTGCGCTGGAAAAGCTGGTGGAGGAATACTTTCACTCCTCAGCTCGGCGACTGGATGTGCGCAAACGTATTCTTCTCTTGATGGGACCTGTCAGTGGGGGGAAATCGACGCTGGTCACTTTGCTCAAACGCGGTCTGGAGAAATTTTCGAGGACGGATCAGGGAGCGGTATACGCTATTGAAGGCTGCCCCATGCACGAAGATCCACTTCATCTTATTCCTCATGAACTGCGTCCGGATTTTGAGAAGGAGCTTGGCGTACGAATGGAAGGCAATCTATGCCCATCCTGCCAGATGAGATTGCGTACAGAATTTGATGGAGATATTGAAAAGGTGCGTGTGGAGCGGGTGTTTATATCGGAAGAAAATCGGATTGGCATCGGTACGTTCAGTCCTTCGGATCCGAAGTCACAGGATATTGCTGATTTGACGGGCAGTATCGACTTTTCTACGATTACGGAGTATGGCTCGGAATCCGATCCGCGCGCGTATCGTTTTGACGGAGAACTGAACAAAGCCAACCGTGGACTGATGGAGTTTCAGGAGATGCTGAAATGCGATGAAAAGTTTTTGTGGAATTTGCTGTCTCTGACCCAGGAGGGTAATTTTAAAGCGGGGCGTTTTGCGTTAATCAGTGCAGATGAATTGATCGTTGCTCATACCAATGAATCGGAGTATAAAAGCTTTATCGCAAACAAAAAGAACGAGGCTCTCCAATCGCGGATGATCGTGATGCCGATTCCTTACAACCTTAGAGTCTCGGAAGAAGAAAAAATTTACGCCAAGCTCATTGAACAAAGTGACATGAAGCATATTCACATCGCCCCTCATGCGCTGCGGACGGCTGCTATTTTCTCCGTGCTTACCCGCCTGAAGGAGACGAAGAAGCAGGGCATGGATCTGGTCAAAAAGATGCGCATGTATGATGGCGAAGAGGTGGAAGGCTACAAGACAGCCGATCTGAAGGAAATGCAAAGTGAGTTTCTGGAGGAAGGCATGTCCGGGGTAGATCCAAGGTACGTCATCAATCGCATTTCCAGTGCGCTCATTAAGCAAAATGTAGAGTCCATCAATGCACTGGACATTTTACGAGCCATCAAGGATGGTCTGGATCAGCATGCTTCTATTACGAAGGAGGAAAGGGAGCGCTATCTGAATTTCATTTCCGTGGCCCGTAAGGAGTATGACGAGCTGGCGAAAAAAGAAGTCCAGAAAGCCTTTGTGTACTCGTTCGAGGAATCAGCCAAGACGCTGTTCGACAACTATCTGGATAATATCGAAGCTTTCTGCAATTGGGTGAAAATCCGCGACCCGCTTACGGATGAGGAGCTCGACCCGGATGAGCGGCTGATGCGTTCGATCGAAGAGCAGATTGGGGTATCGGAAAATGCGAAAAAGGCGTTCCGCGAAGAAATTCTCATCCGGATTTCCGCTTACTCACGCAAGGGACGCAAGTTCGAATATCATCATCATGATCGGCTGAGAGAAGCGATTGAGAAAAAGCTGTTCGCTGATTTGAAGGATATTGTGAAAATTACGACCTCGACCAAAACACCCGATGCTAATCAGCTCAAACGCATGAATGAGGTGATTAAGCGATTGATTGAGGAACACGGTTATACAGGTGCCAGTGCCAACGACCTGCTTAGGTATGTAGGCAGTCTGTTGAATCGATAAAAATCGGTAAGTAAGGTAAGCAAAAGCAACAAGCTGGAGTAATGAGTTGTGATGGACGGCGTCGTAGCTGAACAGAGATTTCTATCGGCTGTGTAACCTATGAGGAATCCGGTAGTAAGCACTGGGAGTTTCAAGTGCTTGCTACCGGATTCTTTTTTTATCATGAAGGAGTTATTTCAGGTGCTTGTCCATCATTAATATGTGAAAAGTCACAATGAATCCACTAATTTATAACATTTTCCAAAAAAATGCGTCGATAAATATGGTAATGTTAAATGGATGTAAACTATTTATTTGGAGGAACCTTATGATTGATGTAGCTGAAAGTAGATTAAAACAGATTCAATATATTGGAATCACGGATGATGATTTGGCTTTATTGCATCTCCATCAGGGTTTGTTCCAATCTATTGTGGATGAGGTGGTGGATCGATTTTATGATCATGTGGAAAAGGTCCCGCACCTCATGTCGATTATCTCCAAATGGTCCAATATTGAACGCTTAAAGGAAACACAACGAGAATACTGGCTTTCTCTGGCAGACGGGAAAATAGATGAACCATTTATAGAGCACCGTCTTTTTGTAGGTCAGGTGCATTCCCGCATTGGTCTGTCCTCGGATTATTATTTGGGCACATACATAACTTACTTGGACATTGCAGTAGATATTTTGAAGCATTCGGGGATCGACGATTGGTATCCGATTGTTCATGCTCTTTCCAAAATGTTCAATCTGGACTCCCAGCTTGTGCTGGAAGCTTATCAGAAGAAGGAAAAGGAGCAAATTAACGAGCTGGCTGATGAGCAAACACAAGTATTAACCGTTGTTTCCCGAATTGCTCAAAATTTGACTGGAATGATTGCCGAATTGCGTGGAAATACAGATAATATAGCAGATAGTGCCCGTACAACAGTCTCTTCGCAAGAGCATACGGAAGAATTGGTACAGCAGTTGGGTGATGAGATCAAGCATATTGAGCAGATGAGCGGCACGATTCGCGAGCTGTCGGATCAGACACACTTGCTGGGACTGAATGCGGCGATTGAAGCAGCACATGCGCAGGAAGCAGGGCGCGGGTTTCAGATTGTGGCACAGGAAGTACGCAAGCTGGCATCCAATTCCAAGCAGGCTCAGGAGCAAATTCAGTGCAAGGTACTGGATATTACCCATATGTTGAACAGTGTGCAATCCGAAACGGCTGCCACAACAGCCAGCGCCCGACAACAGGCCTCTAGTTCTGAGGAATTGGCTTCATTCACAAAGCTGATCGAAAATATGGTGAAGGAACTGGAAACGCTTCAACATCCTGGTGAAATGATGTAGGTGTGAGAGGATAGAATGAGATATCGGTATGTTCTTTCTTTGAGCAAGACGGGAAAATAACGCTCTTCCTCCGTGGCGGTCCAATCAACGCAACCGAGGAAGAGCGCAAAACTTATAAGGAAATGATTGATTTCTTCCATTCAGTATGAGCCGCAAATACCCTTTTCCATAACTCGTCCCGTTCCTGGTGACTATAGTTAACAAGCGGCTCACCAAACACATCTGCCAACACTTCCAACCACTGCGATTTATGATCCAGCTCTATTTTTTCCAATCCGTTCAGCCCGTGGTTTTTCCAAATGCAGCCTCTTAGTTCATTCGTCTCTAATGCTTGTCTTTGCCGAATTAGAAACAGGTTGAACCATGGAGAATCCGCTGAGCGGCTATAGAAATGATGTTTTGGCATAAACTCTTCCAAATCCCGAACAACCGTAGGGTCATAGTCAACGCCGACAAATGAAGCAAGCGAATCATGCTCTAACCGCCAGCCTTTTGCAACAACCCCGGACTCCGTAACCTTATATTGAAGAGGGGCTTGTTCATAAGTGCCCATACGGAGTGGAACAGGCTCATATGGCATATCGCCTAAACCGACATCAACAATCCATACTTCATCTTCTTGCTGCTCATTTAGCAAGTTCACCGTTAACCCAAGATGAAATGAATTGATGCGTGGCTCTGCCCCTAAAGGCTGAACCCCTGCACGATGCAGGCTGACCTTGTAGCCCAGTGAATGTAGTAGTGCGCTGAAGGCACCATTCAGATGAAAACAATAACCGCTTCTCCCCTGTAAAATAAGTTGAACGGATTCTTGAAAACCAATGTCTGCCGGCTTTCCTGCAAAAATGTCCACCGTTTGCCACGAAAGATGTTTCACATGGGCCTTATGCAGCTCAAATAAATAGGATTTAGTAGGAGGCAGAATGTCTTCAATTCCGATCCTGTTTAGATAAGCTTTTATGTCTTCTTTTGTCATAATGTACATGTGGAGTCACCTCTGTTGTTAGTTTCCCCAATTCTCTTTTCGGAACAAATGATCTATTGGGTCTAAGCCTCATTGTAGAAGGGGGGCGTATTGATAACAATGCTATAAATTTTTGATTGTACCGGTACAATCAGCAAGTGGACTGGGTTCAGTGGCATGTAGATTTCCCATAAATCGTTGTCAGAACATAAAAAAACAGACCGTTTCATCAGGTCTGTTTTCCTGTTTAGTTCCAAGCCGACAGATTATAGCAGCGCTCTAAGTTCACGTCGGTATTTGTTTAACTGCACGAATGATGGAATAACACGTTTGGCAGAATGGATGCCGCCTATTCTGATGTTGCGGACCACATGATAGGGAGAGATCAAAAGTGTGTGAAGCAAATGTAAATCATGGGCGCTTAACGGACGATATCGTTGATAGTAGTCGACCGCGCGCAGCATCTTGGTCCCGTTCCAAAGACAATTTCGATGAAGAAGATGGGACAAGTCTTTCATTCTTACGTGCAGGGAGCAATTTTCAAAATCGATTAAATGAATCTTGAGCTGTCTGTCTTTAATCAGATTGGGATAATTGTAATCGCCATGTATAAATGCGGCAGCTTTTTGCTCTGAGTCGATTGCTTCTCGAACTTTGGGCTGCTGTAAATGATTCGACACTTCTTCACAGAGAGCCACAAGATGTGCTGTGCCTTTGTACGGACGGAGGCGTTTTTTGTATCCAGCAATTTCATCACCCAAGCCCTCGTAACGTATTCTGGCTGCCGGAGCTTCGGTGACAGGAAAGCCTACGGCGCTGGAGTGAAATTTGGCTAAGGTGGAAATTCCCTTTTTGAAATCTATTTTTTTTTTGAATTTTGGTCTTCGTCCATCCACCCAATTGGTTAAGGTATACGAAATGCCTTCATGGGTCATATAAGCGGATTGCTGCACTGTCGGATAGACCTTTTGGCTATGGGTAAACCCGCGCTCATCCAAGAAGGACAACACGCGTGTAATAAAACGAATTTCATCTTCCGAAAAGCTGTAGGGCTTTAAGCAATAGGTCATGTGGGCGGTCTCAATCTTGTATATGTCCTTCACTTGACGAGTATGTTGAATTTTGATTCCGTACATCTGCTCGACGTTCGATAAAATCGACATTTTGATCCTCGCTTTCTTTTATGCATGGACCCATTCTTGTAAAATATGAATAATTTGTAAGCGAAGGGGCCACGATTGATCCCAATTGTCCAGGATCTCGCGGTCTCTTGAGCGATTCGGGTGTAGGGAGGCATGCCACGCTTCACGTGGCAGCTTATATAAGGCTGTAACCATTTTTCGTTCAGTTTGGCTTAGTGGTTTGCGTTTTTGGTATCCCTTCAGCAAGGATTGCACAAATTTAGGATTGAATTGGGTCGTATTCATAAGGGCCTTCGCCAGATCTGCATAGACTGAGCCGACCTTAACCCGATCCCAATCAATGATTTTGAGTTCACTATCATCTGAAATCATGACATTGGGGATCGTGATGTCGCTGTGTATCAAAGCGGGGGAACGGTTTTCCTTCTGAAGCAGCTTAACAATGGATGTGTCCTGCAAATCCTTCCATGCCCGCCTAGCTAAACGTTTGCAGTCTTTGCCGTGAGCGTTGTACCAGTTGCCATATTCTTTGTCATGACGGCTGATTTTCGATATTTTTCGTTGAAAAAGACGGTCCTGTTTTTTCCATATCCGCAATTGTTGTAACGTAGGGGATTTCCCCCTTCCAATCTGATGCAAGCCAGTGGACGTGGCATGAAGCGTGGCAAGTGCCCACCCAAGTTTTTCGAAATCTTCAGCATTTTCCAATCCCCGCCCCTTGATCCACTGACTCATATAAAATGGCGTTCCTTGATGTAAAGTCCATAGCTCCCCTGAATGTGTTGGAAGCCACGCGGGCATGTAGCTATACTTCCTCTTTTTCAAAAGCCTGATCATGCTTGCAGCCTGCTCCATCTGTTGGATTGTATTTGAGCGGACCATCCTAGTACGGCTAAAGGGCTTTAATGCATAAGTTCCCTTTTTCGTTTTCACCTGGATTACTGCATTTTTCCGGTATAGTGATGAGACTAAGCTTGATTTTAACGGGAACAGACCGAAACGACTGGTGATTTTGCGAATCTGTGCTTTGGTATATGATTTCGTCATAAGAACCTCACTTGACTTGTGATTAAAGAAAAAGGTAATCCTCTGTTAGTTATCAGTCTATTCATGATGAGGTAATAGGTGCTGTTTTAAAGGGCTATACACGTTCTTCTAGATTCATGTTATATTCATTAACACGATGAAGGGGTGAAATGTCATGATAGCGCTATATATATCGTCTTTTATTCTGTATGCACAATAAACAAGCCTTTGTTTTGGTCAGGACGAACATTGTTTATGGAAGGAAAGTTGCAGTAACATAAGTTAAACCTACTCAACAGATGAAGAAATACATCACATCATGTCTAAGCCATAGGAGGGTCATATGGAAAAAGAAAAAGAAAAACGTCACCCGAAAACGTTTGAGCCTTTTGCATTTATTCTCATGGTGGCTACAAGCGTTCTGGGGGCTATTATTGGCATGCAAATCGTAACCACAGGCTTTATCGCAGGGGAAGCAGGGGATTGAAGATGAATAAGCTTGGGATGATTACGATTGGGCAAGCTCCCCGGACAGATGTGGCTCCTATCGTGGAACGGGCTTTGGAAGGACGTGCAGAACTGGTACAGGCAGGTGCGCTGGACGGTCTTTCTTTTGCTTATATACAAGAGCATTTGTCTCCGTCGCCGGGAGAGTATGTATTGACCTCCCGCCTGACGACTGGCGAGTCGGTGGTTATAGCACGCGAAAAAATCCAGCCGCTGCTTCAGGAGAAAATCACGCGCATGGAAGAACAGGGCATCCGTACGATTTTATTGCTATGTACCGGCGTATTTCCGGGATTGCATACCCGAACTGCCTTTTTAATTGAGCCGGACCATGTGCTTCCTCCTGTGATTAAGGCGATGTCCGGCGGACGACGGGTCGGTCTGATTGGTCCGCTGGAAGAGCAGAAGGACAATCTCAAGCTCAAATTCAGTCCTCACGGAATGAATCCGGGGTTTGCAGCGGCCTCGCCTTACAACGGCAGTGAAGAGGAATTTCGCCAGGCAGCCGGGCATTTCAAGGATCAGGCTGATCTTATCGTGCTGGATTGTATGGGGTATACGGATGTTCACCGGAAACTGGCGGCGCGTTACGCCGGGGTTCCCGTCGTATTGTCCAATGCCCTGATCGGCAAGCTGGTATCAGAAATGGTGTAAGCGTATAAGTTGACTGAAAATAGGAGGTAAGGAATATGAGCCAACAACGTGTTGAAATTAGTAAAAATGTATTGCAAAAATGTTTGGGACTAGCTGCTGGAGAGACGCTTCTGGTCGTAACGGACGATGATAAAAAGGAATTGGGCGAGTCCATTTATGAAGCTGGCAAGGCGCTAGGCGCAGAAGCTGCTATTTTAACGATGAAGGTACGCTCCAAATCAGGGGAGGAGCCTCCGGCACCTGTGGCCGAAGCCATGCTTCGCTCCAATGTTGTTGTATGCGTCACCCGGTATTCGCTGACCCATACCCATGCCCGCAAGCAAGCCGCAGCCGCTGGAGCGCGTCTGGCGACGATGCCTGGCATGACGGACGATATGTTCATGAACGGGGCGATTGCTGCTGATTATCCGAAGGTCAAGGCGCTGACCGAGGAGGTGACCGCATTATTGACAGCTGCCAAGCAGGTGCGGATCGAGAAGGATGGGTACAGCCTGAGCTTTACCATTGAGGGTCGCAACGGCGTGCCCAGCACAGGCATGTATCTGAACCCTGGCGAATCCGGCAACCTTCCTTCCGGTGAAGCGTATATTGCTCCGCTGGAGGGAATGGCGCAAGGGCAGATTGTGGTGGACGGCTCTGTTGCAGGAATCGGTGCCTTGAAGGAGCCGCTGCTGCTGACGGTCGAAAACGGCAGGTTGATAGCCGCAGAAGGGGAAGCAGGGCAGCCCCTGCTGGAAATGCTGGGTGAAGGTGACGGCAGAATGCTGGCAGAATTCGGTATCGGAACAAATGATAAAGCGCGTATTACGGGTGTCGTACTGGAAGATGAGAAGGTGTACGGCACGATTCATGTGGCTTTTGGCAGCAATAATACTTTTGGTGGGACCATCGCTGCGGGTGTACATATTGACAGTGTCGTTCAGCGACCGGATGTGTATCTGGATGACCGCCTGATTATGAAAGCTGGGCAGCTGCTGGAGCGCTAGGTGGATGAGAAACAGCAGGAGCTGTAAAACGGGGAGGAATTCATCATGCTCGGAATGATCAGAGTGCTTACTATGCAAGACGAAGTCGCAATTGGTCTTCACGGCCGGGTCATCGAGCAGCGCTACGGGCTATCTGTCAGCAGTATATGTATCCCTGACCAGCCACAGGGAATCTATGACGATGCAACGAATCGGGAATCGGTGCCTAAAATTGTGGTCGCAGCGCAACAGCTCGTCGAGCAGGGCTGCACGTCTATTGGCATTAGCTGTGCGGCTGATCCGGCGTTGGAGGAAACCCGTAAGGCGGTGAATGTACCTGTGTACGGCGCAGGCTCCTGTGCGGCGCATCTGGCATTGACAGCGGCCAGTCGTATTGGTGTGTTGACTATTTTGGAGGAGACGCCTCCGTTGATCCGCCGCATCCTGGGTGAGTCTTATATCGGCACAGAGCGCCCAGAGGGTGTGCGTACGACGCTGGACCTGAACACTCCGCATGGCAAGGAGGAGGCGATGGCAGCGGCGCTACGGCTTCAGGAGAAGGGAGCAGAGGCCATCGTTCTGGCCTGTACGGGTTTTGTGACGATGAACTTCGCACCGGAGCTGGAGCGCAGGCTGGGCATCCGTGCCATTGATCCGATTGTGGCGCTCGGCGCAGCTGCATCGGTGCACTGGCAGAGGGAGAATGATGAAGTCCAGGCAGGATAAGCCTGACTTATAAAATAATAGGGTATTGAATTAAGCCGCCTTTTCCTGATCGGGCGGTTTATTTGCGTTCCATCCGGTAAAAGGTTTTGTTTTGTAAACTTTTTTGGTACACTATCCTGAAAATTAAGTTAGGCGAGAACTTTGCAAAATCCTGAATATATGTGCCGTTACCGCAAAATAAATAGCAAGGTGGTCTGTCCATATGAAAATACCGGGTGTAACCGTTCAGGAGCTTATGACAATGCCCGTATTGAAGGAGGCGAAGGTACTAAGCGGAGAGCAAGGGCTAAATCGGTTTGTCCGTTTTATTGATATTATGGAGGTCCCTGACTTGAAGGGCTGGATCAGGGAAGGCGTATTATTGATGACAACTGCTTATTCCATTCGTCATGAGCCTGAGGTATTGTGTCAAATTATTCAATTATTGCATCAGGGCGGGGCCGCAGCACTTGCGATCAAGCCGACCCGCTTTCTCAAGGAAATTCCCCGCAGTGCGCTGGAGGAAAGCAATGCCTGTGGACTGCCCGTGATTGAGATTCCGGCCGATATTCCATATACGGATATTACACAGCGAGTCATGGATATGGTGTTGAATCAGCAGGCAGAGCTGCTGCGACGCTCGGAAGAAATATATCGGACCTTAACAACGATGGTGCTGGAGAACAGCGGTATACAGGCTGTAAGCGATAATATAGCAGAGCTGCTTAAAGCCCCGGTTGCTTTGATTAATAATGGAGGCCGAGCCATCGTCACTTCACCACAGGAATGGAATTGGATGGAGGCGCAGGATTCCCGTCATTTTCCGATTAATGTCGATAAACGCACGGTTGCCAAGCTGGTCATTGCCCGCAATGAGCTGGATGATATGGAGCAGGTGGGGATTGAGCAGGCACGTCTGGTCATGGCACTGGAATTAATGCGTGAAAAGGCAGTAGAAGATACAGAAAGCCGGCTACGGGGTAACTTTATTGATGAGTTGATGACCCCTCCGGTACCATTGCGACATGAGGTTGAGCGGAGAGGGCGTCAACTGGGATTTAACCCGGCATATGATTGGGAGGTCGCTGTACTGGAAAGTGCTACCGCTCCGCCAGAAGAGATTCTGTCTGGATTGCTGAGTCAGGAATCCATCCGGCGGCGTGTGGTATCTCATATTGAGTTCCGTTCCAATCGGGCGATACTATTTTTACCTACTCTTCATCCGAATGACCACCATGACGGGGCTGGCGCTGATCAGGGACTAACCTGGGCTGAAACGCTAAAGAGCTGGAACAGTGAAAAAGCACTGGGAACGGGCGATTATTATATAGGCATTGGAAGTACCAAAAAGCTGTGGGAGCTGATGCAAAGCTATAATGAGGCACGACGTGCCATCACCGTCTCCCAGCGGCTGTACCCCGATAGACGTGTATGTATATTCGGAGATATCGAAATGCACTATATGCTTGGGGAAGCAATGAACAAAGAGGAATTTGCCGATTTGTTTGAACGTAAGCTGGGCAAACTCCAGCAGTATGATCGGTCTCATGGCAGCGATTTGCTTAAAACGTTATTTTATTATTTGGAAAATAGGGGCAGTCTGATGGATACAGCGAATTATCTTTTTATACATCGTAATTCGGTCAAATACAGATTGGAACGGATTCGTGACATTGCGGATTTTGATCTCAACGATCCACGCGAGCAGTTCATATGCCATACCAGTCTGATTCATTATTATTTGCGAGAACATAAGTAGGCTGAATCGGTTGGTTTATGGGGCAGGGAGGAAAAGACATGGATAAAAAAATATTAATAGCGGACGATGAACCCAGCATTCGCAATGCGTTGGCCTATGCGTTGCAAAGAGAAGGTTTTTTGGTAGAAACCGCTGTTGACGGGGAGGACGCATTGGAAAAAGTCCGTTTGTTTCACCCCGATGTGCTGGTGCTTGATGTGATGATGCCCAAGCTGGGCGGATATGAGGTGTGCCGCCGTTTGGAAAGTCGGAAGGGCATCGGTATTCTGCTGCTGACTGCCAAAAACGATATTGTGGATAAGGTGCTCGGGCTGGAGCTGGGCGCGGACGATTTTATGAGTAAGCCCTTTGATCTGCGAGAGCTGCTCGCCCGCATCAAGGCGCTGGTACGGAGGCTGGAACGGGAAGGAGCGCCCACGCCAGAGGGATCAGAAACGATACTTGGCCCGTTACGAGTGCGCCCGTCCAGCAGAACGGCTGAACTGGAGGAAACAGTGCTGGAGCTGACACCCAAGGAGTTTGATGTGCTGGCGCTTCTGGTGTCACACGCTGGGCGGGTATACACGCGGGACGAGCTGCTGGAGCAGATATGGGGCTACGATTATGCAGGTGGAACACGGACGGTGGACATTCACATCCAGCGCTTGCGCAGGAAGCTTGAGCCACATCAGTCGCTATTGCAGACGGTGTATGGAATAGGCTATAAGGCAGAAAAGATGCTGTGAACGAACGCCCGTTGCTTGACGCTTGCCCATCCCTTCACCACGTCGATTCTTGGTCCAGGCGGACACGAGGCTCATCGTTAACGAGAAAGTCGTACCAGCGGTTGCGAAAACGAACCTGAGGCCCGTCTGCGGGTACGTGCGCCTCCATGCGCAGCGCCTCAGGGATAGGACGCGGATGCTGGCTTTCCACCACAGTTCGATCCTCTTCCAGCACTCTGCTACTATATCTGGAAAAAATCCGGCTCATACCCGGTACAAATTTGGCAAAGTTACGTCCAGCCAGCCCGTAGATGGCGGTCACTTCCTGCTCAATTGGGGTGAAGGTGACGAAATTAATAAACTTGCTGCGTCCCTCCTCAGCGGGAGTCAAAATCCATTGCTGCGGAAAGGTGTATTGCAATAGCCCGCTTCCGTTTTTCACCCGAATATGATCGTGATCTGCTTCGAATTGGATATGGATGTCGGTAGACGATTTTTTACCAATAGTTTTGTTGTGTACAATCGGCAGGTGGGCGACATCCAGCACGCTTTCCACAACTCTTGTCAGATGTGCCTTCCATACAGAATCGTAGGGTGACATCACAAGATTTGGGTCCTCCAGCTCGGGAAAAAGCTCCAGCGGGGGAGGTGTCAAAGTGGATGCACCACTCTCTGTACCCGGCCCGGATGCTGGGCCAATAGCCTGAGGATACACCCACAGCAGCCCGGCTTTTTCAATCGCAGGATAGGCGTAGGTATGAGCAAAATCGGGAATAGCCCGCCCCGGATGAGCAGGGATATCCACGCACTGCCCATTCTCATCGAAGGACCATGCATGATAAGGACATGTGATGTGCCCGTTTTGGCAAAAGCCGAGCGACAAATCGGCTCCCCGATGCGGACAATACGCATGTATGGCATGTACCTGCCGATGTTTATCACGGTACAATACGATATCCTTGCCGAGCAGCCGCTTTTTAAGCGGCTTATCCCGCAGTTCCTTGGACCAGCCGACGGCATACCAGGCGATAGGGAATACCTGCTGGTCACTTTCTCGTACTTCACGAAAGCCAGGTTGGCTGTTCATCTATATCCACACTCCTGTTCTCATTTGCATATATGAACTTACATACATGACCCACGGGTCATTTCTTCTATTATTATAATACACCCCCCTCATCCGAACTGAAACAAGCGTCCTGAAATTGGAAAGGTTTTTTGGCTTCCATCACATATCGTACATCCCCGTGAATATACTTAATAACCAACAAGGCCAAACTGTGCCGTGTATCCACTTGGGGGGTGCCTAACAATGCCGGAACCACGTCAGCCATATTCATTCGTCGTATCCCGCGAAGATTGGTCGCTGCATCGCAAAGGGTACCAGGACCAGCAGCGTCATCAGCAGAAGGTCAAAGATGTGATTAAGCAAAATCTGCCTGATCTGATTACGGAAGAAAATATTATCATGTCAGACGGTAAGCAGATTATTAAAGTGCCGATTCGCAGTCTGGACGAATATCGCTTCATTTATAATTATCAGAAGCAAAAGCATGTAGGCCAAGGGGACGGCGACAGTCAGGTGGGTGATGTCATCGGACGCGATCCTGCTTCCCAGAAGCCCGGTAAAGGCGATAAAGCCGGAGACCAGCCCGGACACGATATCATGGAGACGGAAGTCAGCATGGAAGAACTGGAAGATATGCTGTTCGAGGATATGGAATTACCGCATTTGCAGCAGAAAGACAAGGAACAGATTGAGGTTGAGTCCATCGTATTCAATGATATACGCAAAAAAGGCATGCAGGCCAACATTGACAAGAAGCGAACGATTCTCGAAAATCTGCGCCGTAACGCACGCGAGGGCAACCCGGGCATTCATCATATCAGTCCGGACGATCTCCGTTATAAAACATGGGAGGAAAAAACCATCCCCCAATCCAACGCGGTAATCATTGCGATGATGGATACTTCAGGCTCAATGGGATCTTTTGAAAAATATTGCGCCCGCAGCTTCTTTTTCTGGATGACCCGCTTTTTGCGCCGTCAATATGAAAAGGTGGAGATTGTCTTTCTGGCGCATCATACCGAAGCCAAAGAGGTTACGGAGGAAGAATTTTTCACCCGTGGAGAAAGTGGCGGCACCATCTGCTCTTCGGCCTATCTCAAGGCACTGGAGATTATCGACAAGCGCTATCCTCCTTCCAACTATAATATTTATCCCTTCCATTTCTCGGACGGCGACAATCTGACCTCGGACAACGAGCGGTGCGTAAAGCTAATTGAGGAGCTTATGAAGCGCAGCAACATGTTTGGCTATGGAGAAGTGAATCAATATAACCGCAGCAGCACACTGATGTCGGCCTATAAGAACATCAAAATGGATCAGTTCATGTATTACGTTATCAAGGAAAAGGGCGAGGTATACCAAGCCTTACGCACCTTTTTTCGCAAACGGGAAGGGGGAACGGTGGGATGAGCACCGACCAGAAAGAGCTGGAATACGCCATTGCTGAAATTATGGAGGTTGCCAATGGATTCGGGCTGGACTACTATCCGATGCGGTATGAAATTTGCCCGGCAGATATTGTTTACACGTTTGGAGCCTACGGAATGCCCACTCGGTTTAGCCACTGGAGCTTTGGAAAAACATTTCATAAAATGAAGATGCAGTACGATTTTGGCCTGAGCAAAATCTATGAGCTGGTCATCAACTCCAATCCCTGCTACGCTTTCCTGCTGGAGGGAAATTCTTTGGTTCAGAATAAACTGATTGTCGCCCATGTGCTGGCGCACTGTGATTTTTTCAAGCACAATGCCCGCTTCTCGGCCTCCAACCGCAATATGGTGGAGAGCATGTCCGCTACGGCAGACCGGATTAACGGTTATGAAATGGAATACGGTTCGAAGGCCGTCGAATCCTTTATTGATTCGGTACTGGCGATACAAGAGCATGTTGATCCACAGCTAATCAAACCACAGCATCTGGATAAACAGCGCTATATGGAGCTTAAAGTCCGTGAGCAAAAGGAACCGGGAAAACGGCAGCGCCCGGACGGTCCTTACGATGATCTGTGGTCACTGGACACGGTGAAGACACAGCCGGATTCGACGGAAAGCGGAGGCATCCAGATACGACAGTTCCCGCCTGAACCGGAGAAGGATGTCGTATGGTTTATTCAGGAATTTTCGGAGGTGCTGGAGGACTGGCAGCGGGATATCATGACAATGCTGCGGGACGAAATGCTGTATTTTTGGCCCCAAGTGGAGACCAAAATTATGAATGAAGGCTGGGCCTCCTATTGGCATCAGCGGATTGTCAGGGAATTGGATTTGACCGGAGATGAAACCGTTGAATTCGCACTGCTGAATGCTTCTGTCGTACAGCCTTCCAAGCAAAGCCTGAATCCGTATTATTTGGGGCTTAAAATATTTGAGGATATTGAAAAGCGATGGGATAACCCAACCCGTGAAGAGCAGGAGCGACAAGGACGCAAACCGGGCGAAGGACGCGCTAAAATGTTCGAGGTACGTGAGTTTGACTCAGACACCTCTTTTATACGCAATTACATGACCAAGCAACTGACGGAGGATTTGGATCTGTACGTATTCGAGAAACGGGGACCGGATTGGAAAATCACAGATAAATCGTGGGAAAACATACGGGACCAGCTTGTGTTCTCCCGTGTAAATGGTGGGTCCCCTTATATTGTCGTTGAGGATGGAGATTATCTACACACTGGTGAGTTGAAGCTCAAGCATCAGTTTGAAGGGATTGAGCTGGATTTAAAATATATGGAGCGTACGCTTCCGTATGTGTACCAGCTGTGGGGGCGGACCGTTCATTTGGAAACGATAATTGAAGGCAAGCAGGCTTTATTCTCATACGATGGCAAGAAGCATCATCGCAAGTTTGTATAAGGATGCAGGGGAAAGAATACAATATGAATATCCAAAAAGGTGCAGCCGTAAAACGAGACTGCACCTTTTGTTCTATCCCAGCCATAACAGCCGAACTACAGCCATACTCACAATACCTACAATAACGGTAGCCAGCAGGTTTTTGCTCCATAAGGCAGTCACCAGTGTAGGAAGGATCGCAATAAGCACTTGCCAATTAAAAGTGACGGAGCCTTCCGTTCGGACGAGCAGATGTTCCATGACGAGCGCCGTAAAAATGCAAATAGGGATGTAGGACAGCCATTGGAGCACTGGTTTGGGCAGAGCCAGCTTTTGCAGTACGACGAAGGGAATGATTCTCGGAATGGCTGTAACGACCATGCCGCCGATAATGATGTACATGACGTTGGGATCAATGTTCATTTGTCGGTTAACACTCCAATCGTTGCGGTCATCACAGTAGCTACAATGACGGCGATATGCGATGGCACCCACCAGGACAAAAGGTACATCAGAACAGTCATACACAGCACGAGCAGCAGACGGTGCTTGAGCTTGGAGATCTGGACGCTTTGCAGTTGGGAAATAAGCAGAGCCAGAAACATAGCCGGCAAGGCAAAATCCAGACCAAATGCCTCCGGTCGGGAAATCCAGTTCCCGAGAATGCCTCCTGCCACACAGGAGGCAATCCAGACGAGGTAAGCAGTTATATTGAGCCCATTCATCCAGCGATCACTGATCTGTCCACCTTTGGCAAGTTTATCAGAGGCTACCCCGAAGGATTCGTCCGTCAGAAGAACGCCAATACCTATATTTTTCCATAATGAATATTTTGAGAAATAAGGAGCCAACGATGCGCTTAACAACAGGTGGCGGGCATTCACAATGAATGTCGTTAAAATAATGACAGAGGGGGGACTGGACGCAGCCAGCATGGAACACATAATAAATTGGGAAGCTCCTGCGTACACAAGCGCCGACATCAGGGCAATTTCCATCGTGCTCACACCTGATGAGGCCCCCACAATGCCTGCCGCGAAGCCAATGCACACATAACCGAGCAACGTAGGGATACAATCCTTGACTCCTTGTAAAAAGTGGAATGGATCGCGCTCCGTTTCGCTCAATCCCGAAGCTATAGACATTTCAACCTTCCCTTCATTCTAAATTTCATTATAGTATATAATGGAACCTCAAAATTGATCAATATATTATACAAATTATATGTTATAATACACGATTTCTATAGCTAACGAGTCTACTTTTGTGTCCGCTGTAATTAGCTTTGTCATTGCGGATTGTAATATGAAGTGCAACACCCGCTGGACATAAATAAAAAAGGGCCCAAGGCCTGATTCGTGTAGAATGAAAGTTACCACACAAGGAGAATCAGTCCATGAGCTACTCCATTTTTGACCCGAAGGTTATGTTAGCTGGTTGTTGTGACTGATACGTTTCCTGATATGATAAACAACAAGCAGAATTAGGGGGAATGCAAAAGCATTGGTGATCTCCCAGTTCAACCAGTAGGGAGGAACCTCCTTAACGTAGAAAATAATATTTTTGGCAATCAGGTGTGACAGTCCGTAAATCAGAAACGCTACTGGAAAGATCAAGGGCCGATAGGATTTAAGCTTTAATATCTGAGCTGTCCCCAAGACAAATGCGTGGAAAAAAAGCACTGTTTTGAAATAGGTGCTAATGATCCACGTGGTGGCCATTAACGCCTCAATCCGCTGCAGAAAATTAGCAATGTTGATTCTCTGGGCAAGAATATAGGCCGCGTAAAATTCGTGCTCTGAGAAATATGCCCCGAGCACTGTCAGGGAGAGAAACAAAATGAGGTTAAGTGCAACGGCCCCGATCAATAGGGAGATAAGTATATTGCGGCTTGTATTGCTTTTTTTTTGGACATAGGGAAGCACCATGAAGATCACGCACATTTCTCCAAAGGGAAAAAATACGCCGAACATAATGGTGTGCAGCATGTCAGGAAGCGGTGTGTTCAAAATAGGATAGATACGCTCTATCTGGGCTTCGGGGAACAGGAGAACGATTAGGCAAATCAGAAAAAACGCAAAGAAAGGGAAAAAAATCTGGGCTGCTCTTCCCAGTGTTTCAAGACCCAGCCGCAAGCCATACACCAGCAGAATAATCGCCATGGATCGAATGACCCCTCCGGGTGTTCCCTCGTAAATCTGTGTGCACATGAAATCTTCGATTTCTCTGACATAGATGGAGGTTTCAAGCAGGAAAAAGAATAAATAACTCAATGCTACAGCTCCACCCACCCATTTTCCTAATCCTTGTAATGAAAGTTCGATAATCGTTTTAGTTGGATCAATATTTGATGCAGATACGATCAGCTTTATGCATGCAAGTCCTAGCGGAATACAAATCAAGCCAGCAATCCAAGCGTCTTCGTGGGCTCCCGTTGTCATTATCGTTGGATAAACAAGTGCTGTATCTCCGATAAGTAACAAAAACCCGAGTATCATCATTTGAGTCGTACTGATCCGGTCTTTTTCAAGATTCATGAGACTCCTCCAAATCTGCTGTAAACTGCCCCTTAAGTTTTCTTTTGTCATTTCCTTTAGTATGTGATTTTATAACATAATTATTAATTGACGGTCAAAAAGGAATAGTAAGGGGATAATTATCTACTTCTTCTGTCATACTACTTGTAGTTTGCTCACGGAATGTGGAGGTTGTGACATGAAGGATACAATTACTGGCACATTATCACACCACTTGGAGGACAATTTGGTGCAGTTGGTTCAACTGCTCGGGACAAGCACTGATTTGATCACTAAAAAGCTGGAATTGGATGAGTCTACGCATATCGCTTTGCTTTATATTGATGGTCTTGTTGATACACAGGTTCTGCATAACTCCATATTATTTTCGCTTCAGGAACGTTGTACCCCTGAGCAGATGAGAGATCTTGATGCTAATCAGAAGATTGAGCTTTTGCGAAAACGTATGCTGATTGCGGGGGATCTATCCGTCACGTATGACCTTGGGCAATTTGTTTATGAACTTCTATCCGGTAATATCATGGTGCTGGTTGACGGAACATCCAGCGCCCTGCGGATCGGACTGCCTGGATGGGAGGACCGCAATGTAGGAGAGCCCAGTTCACAATCAGTTGTACGTGGGCCGATGGAAGGATTCACGGAAAATTTGCGGACGAACACGGCATTGCTCCGAAGAAAGATTAAAGACAGCCAATTGTGGCTGGAAACTTTCCAGATCGGTAAGGTGACTCAAACTAGCGTATCCATTATGTATCTCACCTACATCGCAAACCCTGACCTGGTGCAGGAAGTGAAGCGCAGATTGGCCAAAATAGATACGGACAGTATCCTGGAGAGCGGATATATCGAGGAGTTTATTCAAGATACGACTGCTACTCCGTTTCCCACGATTTATAACAGCGACCGGCCGGATACCATCGCAGCGGGAATTCTTGAAGGCAAAGTGGCCATTCTTGTGGATGGAACACCATTCGTGCTGCTAGTACCTTCCTTTTTTGTATCCTTTTTTCAATCCGCCGAAGATTATTATCAGCGGGCCGATATTGCCACCTTGCTGCGGTTTATCCGTTTTCTTTCCTTTTTCATTACGTTGCTTGCCCCTTCTTTTTATGTGGCAGTTACAACTTATCATCAGGAGATGATCCCTACCAATCTGGTTATCAGCCTTGCCGCACAGAGAGAAAATGTTCCTTTTCCCGCATTTGTGGAGGCGATGCTCATGGAATTAACGTATGAGATTCTGCGGGAAGCGGGAGTGAGGATTCCAAAAAATATAGGCCAGGCGATATCCATTGTTGGAACGCTTGTCATAGGCCAGGCGGCGGTTGCAGCGGGTTTTATCTCATCAGCAATGGTTATCATTGTATCCATTACGGCTATATCCAGTTTTGTCATACCAGAGACGGGGATGTCGATCGCTGCAAGAATCATTCGCTTTGTTCTTATCGGACTAGCTGGCTTTATTGGATTATACGGAATACTATTCGGTGTCTTTTTGATCGTGCTGCATTTGGCGAGTCTGCGTTCTTTCGGTATGCCTTATATGAGTCCGATCGGGCCATACCGTTCAAATGATCTGAAGGATTCAATCTTTCGCTTCCCCTGGCCGCTTTTAAAGACAAGGCCAGAAGATAGTATGATTCAAAACCTTGATCGCCAAAGCACAGACAAGCAAAAGGAGTCGGCAGATGAGACCCAACAACCGTAAAACTGTTGCCCGACTACTGCTTGTCCTTTTGGTCCCCATGCTGCTCAGCGGGTGCTGGGAAAGACAGGAGTTAAATGACATGGCCTTTGTGCTGGGAATGGGGCTGGATAAGGCTGAATCTGGCTATAAGGTTACACTGCAGGTGGTTATTCCTTCAGCAATTACCTCGCAGGCGGCAGGAGGGACGGGAGGGGCCGGGGTGCCGGTGATTGTATCTACCTTCACGGTACCCACGATTTATGAAGCCCAGCGCAAATATAATCTCGTGAGTGCAAGAGCCAGCTATTATGGGCATATCCGTATACTGGTAATCGGAGAGGAGCTTGCTCGGGCTGGAATTAAAGAGGTACTTGATATGCTGAAACGGAGCCGCGAGCCGCGTAATGATTTCTACGCCATGGTCGCCAAAGACACCACTGCCGAAGATGTCCTGAAGGTCCTTACCCCGCTAGAGAAATTGCCAGCAAGTAAATTGTATAATTCCCTGGACAAATCCTATAAGACATCGGCCAAAACAGTCGCTGTTACTTTGAACCATTTTATTGAAGATTTACTGTACGAGGGGAAGAATCCGGTGTTGACCGGAGTGAAAATGTCTGGCAGTATCAGTGAGGGCTCTAGGAAGAGCAATGTGGAAGATAGCTCGCCCACAGCTAGATTACGCTACAGTAATATAGCCATATTTCGAAAGGACAAGATGATCGGGTGGTTAAACGATAACGAGACGATTGGCTACAATTATATCACCAATAACGTTGTCAAAACCTCAGGTCCTGTAAAAGGAGACGACGGACGGCCCATCGTCATTGAAGCTCTACAGACAGATACCAAACGTAAAGTCAAGATTATTGACGGCAAACCCCATATTTACATCCATGTAAAGGCCTTGTGTAATGTGGAAGAGGTAATGAGCAAAGATAATCTGGAGGCAGATCGTGTAATTACAGAGCTGGAAAGGAAATCGGAAGAACTAATTATCTTGCGGATGAAAACTGCAGTCGAACAAATTAATGAGTCCTACAATGTGGATATTATGGGCTTTGGACAGTTGATCTACCGTGCCAATCCCCAAGCTTGGGCAAGGCTACAACAGGAAAAAGGAGACAATTACCTAAAATCGCTATCCATCCATTACAAAGCCAGCGTGTCGATTAACCGGATTGGCCTTACAGATAAATCTTTTATTGAAGATATCAAGGAGTGAGCGAAATGGTGTTACTGCTTTTTCTGGCTGTTGCGGCGGCTTGTGTGGTCATCGATGTGCCTTTGCTGACACGAGAATGCAGGCTTCGTGACCTTCTGGTCTGGGGCTTGTTGTGGATCACGGGCATTGGTGCGGTGGTCTGCTCCTTGTACAAGATCAATGTGCCGAGCCCATTGCTTCTGGTCATGATAATTTATAAGCCAGTTAACGACCTGTTTACATCCTTGTTTAATTAGACTGTAAGGGAATCAATTGAATAGAAGCAGCCAAGATAAAGGAGACGGTTATGAACAAACATGGCAACCTATACATTTACTACATGATGCGTGTATAGCAAAACCTAGGGATGCAAAAAATCCATCAGGTAGTGCAGATGGTTTTGTTTCTGGCAGTGTTGTCTACTATAAGAAGACCATTAACGTTACTAAGGAATTAATAGATAAGCGTATATTGCTTGAGTTTGAAGGTGTGTGTGGTACAACGCGTGCGGAAGGGGAGCATCAGGAAGTTAGTGTAAATGAAAATAACCTTTCCCGTAGAAGGGGGTATTAGTCTGTGGTGGTGAACATGGCTTGGAGTTCAGCACGGGCTTGATCGAAGCCGATATGGCAACGAGTAGCGAAGCGTTGGTTGCAGCTCTCAAATGGGGAGACCAGAAACTTCTCCAGATGGGTTTGGGAAAGCTATAGAACGTGAAGAGGTTGTGGTTCTCGCGTTACGACTTGGATTACCTTGGGGTAGGAGGACTTCCACTCCTCGTGCTTTCACGTCCTGTAACAGCTCATTCCAAATGTAGGCCGACTCTGTAGGTGCTACGGTATAGGTCAAGACTTCCTTGGAGCCATCCTGGCGAATGCCCACGGCAATATAGGTGGCATCGACATAGACGCACACGTAACGCGGAGCTAGCGTTCGCTTCGCAAAGCATCCACATGCTCTACCATCCCCTTTGTCATGTTCGACACCGTCTGTGGCGTGTAGTGATGACCGTACATTTTTTCGAGCAGGTCTGAAATCTCAGTCATCGTTACGATCCCTAATCATTTGATTAAAATATTCATCCATTTGAACAGCCGATATATCCCTGCTATTTTGAATCCACCACATATTAAGGGAAGAAATAGCGCTGGCATAAAACTCTGCAATGATTTCAAGAGGGACTGTGAAATTTTTACCTCTTTGATTTAATTCTATGAAATCAAGCATCAGAATTTCCTTAATATGATTTTTTAAAATATTCATTAAAGTATCATCTTTTTTTTGTTTCAAGACAATCATATCTAACATTTTTCGTTTAGAGTTCTTCTCAATAGTTTGAAACGGTTTTTGTATACGTTCTTCTAAGATGTTTTTCCTAAATTCATCTTGAAATTGTAAAAAACCTAAATTTAATAGGTCATATTTGTCCTCGAAATGCTTGTAAAATGTAGTTCGATGTACCATTGCCTTTTCGCATATATCCTTAACGGTAATTGAGTTGAAATCTTTCCTCGGATAACTAAGAAGCTCCTCTAGTGCATTCAAAAGAAACGTATGTGTCCTTCTGACACGGAGATCTTTAATTTCTTCATCATATTTCATCTACACTTCACCCTTTATTGTAGTTTAAATATACAGTAGTAGAAGATTGATTCTTTCATTTATAATGCCGTAAAAGTATACTTCTTTTCAAGCATATGTATATATAAAACCTGAAGGACATCATGATTTCAGCAGATGATATGCAGAGAAGCTTTCGGATGAAATGATTGATATAGAAAATAGCCTTTCTAAAGCAGAGGCAGCTATAAAACTGAAAGCTCATATTACAAAGTTTGAAATTTTACTATTTTGACAATAATGGAGGAACCGACAATGATTAAACAAATGGCAATAGTCACAAGAAGACCTGATATGACGCATGAAGAGTTTATTGATTATGTAAAGCATATTCATGGATATAAAATCACATCCGCCAATCCCTTGGGCATATATGAGTATATACAAAATTATGTATATGATGCTGCATATGGTGCTAAAAGTGATGTGCTAGATGGTGGATATAAAATTGTATATGGAAGAGACTCTGTCACTGAATTGTATTTTGAAGATGCCGAGGCTATGGCCAAAACATTTTCCGATCCGTATGTACACAAAGTAGTGGGTCCTGATGGGCCTAATTTTAGTGATCTCGGGAAATCGTTACCCTTTTTAGTCACCGAAGAGGAGGTGGAGGTGACCAATCCTTCACCTGGTGGCATTAAGATCTTTTATTTTATCAAGAAGAACGATACTTTGAGTAGTGAGGAGTTTAATCGTTTGTGGTTTGAAGCCCATAATGAGATTATGACGAGTCACGAAGGCGTGAGAAGTCAATTGAGAAGATTTATTAACAATGTGCAAGTATCTGCCGGAGAATCGAATTACTTTGGTTCAACAGAAACCATTTCTTATGATGGAGTGGCTACCATGTGGTTCGATACTACAGCGGCGTTTAGAATGTATCAATCTGAACTGGCATTGATTGCTCAAAGAATGGGCGATTTTATCAATCAATCTGCGACATTTTTCTTGTACACAGATCCACTCACCATTTTTAAAAAGGTAGATGGAGAATAATTCGCCCCAACTGTTCGAACGTTTCTTTATTTGGACGGAAGAACATGTGAAGAGATAACTAAAGACATGTGTGTTGTTGTTAAAGGTGTCATTATGGATTGGTGCGTATACGTTGGGGCTAATTTGCCTCAATACGTTCAGTGCAACTCTTCCATAGAGCAGATGATGCGGGAATACTTATCAAGCTACTGAAAAATCGCGCCCTTGAGATGGAAGTGAAATTAAATAAAAAAATAGTCGAGCAAGGAAAAATTTATCCCTGTGCTCGACTATTTTATGGCCTTGCTATTATAGAAGCACATTATGATATTAGCAGGTGCGCCGAATCATTAATTCCGTGGGGAATACTTCTTCGACAGGCGCGATGCGCTGCTCGTCGGACTCAATGGATTCTATCATCAACTTGGAAGCGGCCACGGCCAATTCGTTGATAGGATGCCGGATAGTCGATAAGCTCAGAAGCTCAGAGACGGTCGGCATATCGTCGACGCCCAAAATGGCAAGGTCTTGCGGAAGGGACAGGTCTAAATCTTTGCAGGCCTTTAAGGCCCCGATGGCGGAAGTGTCGCTTAAACAAAATAATGCTTGCGGCAGCTGGCTGGTTTGTGCCAGGTTTATCACGGTTTCGTAACCGAAATTTTCCGTCATATCTCCGGTGATAACGGTCGTTAGTTTTCCGTTTTGCTGCAAGGCTTCGCTGGCACCGTTTAGTCGGTCGTCGAATCCGGGGACGTGACCATGCGGATAAGTCAAAATAATCAGATTGTGATAACCGCGGGACAATAAGTGATTCACCCCGGTCTGACCGCTTTGGTAGTCGTTAACACGCAGTACGTGCGCTCCATAGGATAAATTGTGGCGTCCTACGGTAATGACTGGCACATCGAGATCCATTAGTTTGGGCATGAATTTTTCCGTATCGATAGTCGCTTTGACGATGATCCCGTCAACCATCTGGATATTCATGAAGATTTCTTCAAAGTCCAGCAGGATTATCTTATATCCCAACGTTTTTAACTGCTGCTTGATGACTTTGGCAAAATGCAGGAAATACAAGTCCTCAAAATAACCGTCATAGGTACTGTCGGATAAGACAAGTCCAATCGTGTGCATTCTCCCGGTAATGAGACTTTTGGCAACAGGGTTCACTTGGTAACCTAGCTTTGTTATCGAGAGACCAATTTTTTCTCTCGTCTCCGAGCTCATTTTCCGAAAGTTTCCATTCAGGAAATGAGAAACCGTTGCAGGAGATACGCTTGAATCTTTTGCGACTTGAACTAAAGTAACCCTTTTATTAGCCATTTTTATACCTCTACTAGTTTTTATTGCCGATTTTCCATCTGATTAGCGTGGACGTCTTTCCAGTACACCGGGGAGTTCAGGAAATGCTTGATGCGGTTCGGTCTGGTACCAATAGCATACGGAGCTCACGTCGTCGCTTCTTTCGAATAACGCTTTTCCATCATGCCCGATCTGTTGAACGGTGACCCGTAAATCCTCCTCAAATAAAATAGGGTCAAGTATATGCCAACGATAGAAGCCGCGCATCGGGCAAGCAGCTCCATCGTAAATATGCGACCTGGTGTTATCTTCCACTTGGAAATGAGGGAAACCCATAAAGGGAGTGGAGTAGGTCTGTTCATGCACTGGTTTTCCATTGTCGTATTTCACAAAGCCCCAAGCGCCGCCGAAGTAATCCTCCGCACCTGTTCCGCAGATGGTCGGCCAATCCAGGTCGCCATCGAGATAAAATTTCACTTCCCCTTCGCCGTACCAGTAACGTGATAAAGAAGTCCATGCCATATAGGTGCCGACATATTTGCCTCTTCCTTTAATTCCATCTATAATCGTATAATCCTGCTTGAGCTTGGTAGGATTTTCTCGGCGGAATTGGGCGTGGAAATACTCCGTATCCTCAGGGAGTTCATCAACCAGCACGTAATCAAACTGGTAGAAGAACGCTTCGATCTCCTGGGGATGCTCATTGGTAATGGTTATTTTGGCGGCTTTTTTGAACGGCATCGCAAAGTAACTGTTCATGCCGCCGACTGGGTTCACCACGATCGGCAAGGAATTGACGATCGCTCTGGCACCAAACCCATTGCAGAAGAAATCGCCCAGCGGTACTTCCACGGAGGGGGCCTCTTCATCGTCCCAATACATCCGCAACACCAGATCACGCAACACGAACCAGCCGGTCTCGGTCTGGTCGGTCACGGTCATCCAGATGTGCTGGATGATGCCCGGACCTTCGATATCGACGAGCGTGGCAGTTTCACCTTGGGCCAGCGAGATAAAGGCTTTGCCTTTTCGGGCAATTCCCAAGGAACCTGTGGCTTTTCCGCCTTCTCCTTTCAGGCCTCGTGGGTTTTCCGCTGTGATCGCTCTGCTTTTTCCTCTCATTTTGCCAAAAAGGTGATTCATGGATTGCATAGTTGATCTCTCCTTATCCTTTAACTGCTCCGTCAGAAACGCCGGACATCAAGTATTTGTTTAGAAATAAATATATGATAATGATTGGGATGATGCTGATGCTGATAGCCGCAAATGTCTGCCCCCAATCCGTCGCTCCGAAAGCCCCGATGAACTCCTGAAGCCCCACCGCGATCGTTTTATATTGCTTGTCGTTCGTAAAGGTGTTGGAAAAAATAAAATCATTCCAAATGAGAACGAAATTGATCGATGCGACCGTGATCGTCGTGTTGATGGTAAGCGGAGAAATGATTTTATAGAACACCTGATAAATATTGCACCCGTCCATGACAGCGGCTTCAATCAATTCATTGGGCACGTAGCTGTAAAAGCTGGTGAAGATCAAAATCGACAAAGGCAAGGCAAATCCAACTTGTGGAAGGATTAGCGCAAGATACGAGTTCAGTAGTCCGAAGTCTTTGTACATAATAAATAACGGGATTAAGGTGACTTGAATCGGAATCATGATACCGACCGTAAAGAACAGCAGCAGTTTCGAATTTAATTTGAAATTCATTTTGACGAGGGCAAAGCCCGCCGTTGAGCTTAAAAAGATGATTAGTAGTAGGCAGCTGAACGTAACGATGGCTGTATTTTTGATATACAGCAGCAGATTACTTTCCCTAAACACACTTCCATAGTTGTCGAACGACCATAACGTCGGCAGCGAAAAGGGTTTTGTCGTCAGTTCGATGCTTGATTTGAAGCTGGACAGCATCAGCCAGACGACCGGGTAGATCTGCACGATCAGGATCATGATGACGATAAAATAGAGCAGGAAGGACCAAGCTGTTTTTTTGGATCGCATATTATGCTTCTCCTTTCCTGGAATTGAATATGGCCCGGATAAGAAGAACGGCAAGCAGGCTTTCGATCACGATAAATACGGCGATTGAGCTTCCATATCCGTATTGATTGGTTGAGAACGCTCTTTTGTACATATAAGTCGTGACCAACTCAGTCGTCGAACCCGGTACACCGATGATATAAGGGATATCGAAGCCTCTTAGCGCACCGGTAGTACACATGATAAGGGCCAAACTCAGCACATGCTTGATACTCGGCAATTTGATATATCGAATCAGTTGCCATCCATTAACACCGTCTATGGTTGCAGCCTCCTCGATCTCTTTCGGAATCGCGATCAGGGCCGCATAAAAAATAACCATGTACATGCCTGTAAAGCGCCAGCCTTCGGGAATGGATACTGCGATCAATGCGGTGTGTGGATTGGATAACCAGGCACTTTGCAAGTGGCCCAATCCGATCCAATCCAGGAACATGTTTAGCAAGCCCAGCGGCTGCAGGGAATAGAAGTTACGGAACATCTGCGCGATAGCGACGGTGACCACTACGGCTGGCAAATAATACAACGTTCTGAAAATACTGGCTCCTTTTTTGATGTAAGAGAGCAGTAATGCGAAAAACAAACCGATAAACACTTGCATGAGTACCACGATCACGACATACACCAAGTTATTTTGCACGGAATTCCAGAAGTAGGGGTCTTTAAACATTTTGATATAGTTGCCCAGACCAATGTACCTGGCATCCTTTATTCCATTCCAATCTTGAAAGCCGTAATTCAGCGACTGAATGATTGGGACAAAGACGGTTCCTAAATAAAATAGCAAGGCTGGTGTGATAAAAATTAACCATGCCTTTTTGTCCTTGAGTACATTCATATAGAATCTCCCCATTTGTTTGTATTGACAGATTGAGTGAAAGGTAGCCACCCGGCCCTGAATGACCGGGTGGGTGGCAGTTTGTCTGAATCTAAAGACTACTGGGTGACGTTTTGGGCAATGGTGTCGTCGACTTGCTTGGCGAATTCTTTCGGCGTCGTGGCCCTCATCGTCAATTTGATGATTAAATCGCTCATGACGGAGTTCGTATTGGCATCCAGCAAGGTATCCCAAGGCTTAGCAAATTCTGAACCGTAGTTATCCATATCCTTTTTAATCCGGAGGAACAGTTTGGAGAATTGGGACTCGTCTTTAATCGTAAATTTGAGCGGTGACATCTGCTGTTTAGCTACGTAGACGTCACTATAATTTTTCAAGACATAACTTAGGAAGTCCTTGGTGGTGTTGTCGAATTTGCTGGTTGTGGCAGCAAGGCCGATCCCGCTGTTTCCAAAAAACTCGTTATCCGGCGTTTTGGCGTTATCAATGGTTGGCAGGTAGAAATAGTCGACGTTGCCTTTAAGTTTTTCCGGCAGATTATTGTCTATGAAAGACGGGATTTCCCAGGTACCCATGTTATACATAGCAGCTTCACCGTTGAGGAACATGTTCTTGGCTGTCGTATAATCCGTCGTGGCAAACCCTTCCTGAAAGTATTGGCCAATCTCGTAGGTAAAGTTCGCCGCTTTCATTCCGACCTCGTCGGTCATTTTGGCCTTACCTTGGCTCAGGTTACGGGCAAATTCATTTCCGGTAGCTCGGAAAGGAATCATGGCCGCATAGCGCAGCAAGGGCCAAACATCAACGCCATCAACGGCAATTGGGGTAATCCCCTTGTCCTTAAGCGCCTTACTAACCGTTAGCATATCATCGATGGTTTTGGGAACGGTGAGGTTATTTTCCGCAAATATTTTCTTGTTATACCAAGTCATTTCCAAATGATACTCCAAAGGGAGAAGGTACAGGCTTCCATCAGGTAATTGCTGGTATTTCAGCGCAGGTTCGTAGAACTGATCGTACAATCCTTGTTCATTCAGGAATTTCTTCATATCAACCAGCATTCCAGCATCTGCCAATTGTTGGGCGTACGGATCGGCGTCCATATCAATAAATTCTGGAGCTTCGCCAGAAGCGACGAGCGTTCTCAGCTTAGTTAAATAGGAAGGTCTATCGGACGTCACTTGAATATCCAGCTTGAATCCGGAATGATCTTTCGCATACTGGTCTGCCAGCTCTCGGATCGTTTGGACGATCGCTCCGTCTGCTGGACGGGCCGACAACCATGTAATCGTTTTGCCGTTGGAGGCGTCTGACGAATTTTGCTGTTTGCCCGCGTTAGTTCCGGAAGCCCCCCCGCAACCTGCGAGAGCAGTTGCAATCAATGCAAAAATAGTGAGAAGTGAGACGATCTTCGACACTTTTCTTATTTTCCCCATTTTTAAAACCTCCAATATATATATATATCATTACAAATTGAATATTTGTAATTCTAACCTTTTTCTGCCGTCTTGAGCTTGACATCATTGACTTTAACGGAGCCTTCGTTCGCAAAAAAACCGATGTGACCCGTTTTGAAGTTATAGACCCGTGTTGTCATTGCAATGACAGCGTTGACATACAGGCACAGGATGTCATCTTCCAAAATCAGTTTTATCGTAATCCGGTCGTGCTGGCTAAACGGAAATGGTCTTTCCAGTTCGATCATTTGCGGTTTATCACCAGCAATTTGCCATTGGAAAAAACCGGGTTCGGTTCTTGGCCACATATCGAATGCAACTCGATTGTGGAATGGATCAAATTTGATGAAATATCCTATGTCGAGAGTTTTGTCGGTTCGCAGCGCGATGCCAAAGTCTTTGGTCTTTTTCCAGTCCGTAAACGAAGCTTCAATCAGGACTTGGGAAGGTAATTCATTAAATACGCTGTAAGCCAGTCCATCGGGAGACTCTAGTTCGAATTGGCTTCCAGTGTGGCGACAGTTTTTCTCTGCTTCAGGAATAATGACTACTTCGGTATTAAAATGCTCATAAATCGACTGAGGCATCCTCACGAGCAAATCGCCGTTATCGTTTGGATAAACCTCATGAACGACCAAGGTTCCGGCCCATTCCCAGTCACTGTAATCGCTTGCACCTTGTTTGGAAGGAACCCAGCCAAAAGCGTATCTTTGTTGGCCATCCGAAGCCGTTTTCGCCGCATAAAACCCCCTGCCGTCAAAAGTATCCAGAATAGGGGAGGTATACACTCCTTTAATGCTTTTGCTTTTTTTGTAATGCGTCACAAACTTTTCACTGAACGTCGAGTAGACCAGATAGTGCCAGTCTCCCATTTTGAAATAATCCGGACATTCCATAGTGATGTACTTGTCCGGGTTGTAAAACGGCTCTCGAAAACGCCATTGTACCAGATCATGTGAAGTGAGAAGAGCAATGCAACCCCCTCTCTTTTCGGAAGAGTTCATTTGTCTCGCAGTGACGAGCATCCAGTACTCTTGCTGTTCTTCATTGAAAAACACAAACGGATCGCGCCAATCGAATTGCTCATAAATAACTGCGTCTCCATAAAGCTTGAAATTTTCATCCTTCGTCCAATGGATTCCATCGGTGCCGGTTGCCTTCAAAATGACTTGTAAAGGCTTACCATCAATGCAAAATTCGACGTTAGGATTGTGCCCGGTGTAAAAAAGGTGATACATGCCGTTCGGGTCTTTAATCACTGAACCGGTATATGCATTCCGGTCGGGATCGGCTTCGCTTCCGTTGGGCAGAACTACTCCATAGTCTTCAAAATCCAAGCCATTTTTGGTTGTGAGTAGGTTCCACGTCGTATGATTTCCGTAATCTCCGCCAATTCTTTGATCATGGAGATAGTAGAGCTTGTACTCTCCATTGTCATAGAACGGGATCACATCTCCAACCCATCCGTCTTTCGGTTTGTAAAATACTTTTGCCATCCCATCATCTCCATTTAGTAAAACGTTTTACAAAGAAATAATAACATAACTTTTTATAATGTCAACGCTTACATTGTATATAAATAAAGAGTTTATAAAAAATATTTTAAAATATAAATCATAAAGGTAAAACGTTTTTCTAGAAGGTGTAATAAAATGAGAATAGGTGGAATTGAATCAGGAGGCACGAAATTCATAAGCGGGCTAGGTAATGAAACTGTGGTAAAAAAGCGCTTTCAAAAATGAAACGTTTCCAACTTCGTGTTATTATAATTCTCATAAGAGAGATGGGGGGTTAAATGCCAAGTATTAAAGTTGTAGCTGGCGTAGCTGTGGGAACGGTGTCCCGCATTATAAACAACTCGAGTTCTGTAAAAGCAGGTACACGCAAAAAAATGGAGAAATCTTATTCGAGCATGGCGGTATTTATTATTAGAACGAGGATGGGAAAGGAACTTACCGGTGAAATCATATGTACCTTTTACCTATAAAATGATGATCCCCTACTTGCTGCTAGTGTTGCTTACGGACGTGTTGATCGGCTATATTTCGTATTCGATGCTTGTTCAATCGCGGACGGAGATGGCTGAGACGAATATTCGGACCGGTATGGAGCAGACAAGGAACAATATCCTTTACCAGATGGACGAAATCCAGCGCATGTCCGATACGCTGTTCGGCAGCTTGGCGTTCCAGCACGCCATTCAGAAAAGGGGAGATCCGCTGGACATTTACTGGACGATGCTGGACGAGATCATCCCGCAGATGACAGCGCCGCTGCAGTTATCTGGGAACGATATTCGTATTATGCTTTACACACTGAATAGCGATTTGAACATTGTGAGTGGCGATAACCTCGCGGAGCCGATCAAGCAAAACGATTATTATATCCTGCCGTTCGGTGAGATTTCTCAGACCGAGTGGTTTCGTTCGCTTCAAGCCACGGAACGGGACAACATCTGGCTGCAAATCGATACCGACAGTAAACTTGGTAATATATCACATTTTTGCCGTTTGTTATCGTATGCCGATTATAAGACTGAAATCGGCTATGTGCGTATTACCGTGTCACTCGAAGACCTGTTGGGCGATTTCGTGGCCTTTCCGCTCGAAGAAGGGATTACGCTGCGTCTGGTTGACCGTTCCACCGGCATATCGCTTTACCAGCGAGGAATGGCCGAACAAGGCGCCTCGCGCGAAGCATATCTAAGCCTGCTGGAAGAGATCCCGGGTACTGATTTCGTGATCGAGACGCTGGTGCCCAATTCGTACTTGTCGAAGGATGCGGGTAGGCTTCAGCGAATCATTATCACTGTATGCGCCATTAGCTTTGGTGTCATGGCCTTCATTGGCTATATCGTCGCCCGCCTTTCCGGGCGTAGGATGTCGAGGATCGTCAGCCTTGTTCGTTCGTTCCAGGAAGGGGATTTTCTGAAGCGGATACAATTCTCAGGCAATGACGAGTTTGTACAAATCGCCGATGCGTTCAACGTGATGGCCAGTAGTATCCAAAAATTGATTGATAGCGTCTATGTCGAAGGCATCCAAAAGAAACAAGCTGAGCTGGAGGCCTTGCAAGCGCAGATCAACCCTCACTTCCTCTATAACACGCTGTCGACGATCGGAAGCTTGGCGAATCTCGGAGAGACGGACAAGGTGACGGAGATGGTGCAAGGGCTCTCTCGTTTTTACCGTCTCACCCTTAACCAAGGCCGTGTCTGCATTGAACTGGAGAAAGAGCTGGAACAAGTGACGACCTATCTTGCGATCCAACGGGTAAAATATGCGGACGCTTTTACGGTGCATGTCGATGTCGAGCCCGATATTTTGCAGGTGCCGGTCATTAAGCTGATCCTGCAACCCTTTGTGGAGAACATCTTTAAGCACGCTTGGTTCGGAGATTCTATCGCGATTGTGATTAAGGCATGTCGTATTGGTGATCTTATCGAGCTGAAGGTCATTGACAACGGCATTGGTATGAAACCCCATACGTTGGAGCGATTGCTAAACAACTCGAGGCAAGAGGGCGGTTACGGTGTCAAAAACGTCGACGAGCGCATCAAGCTGTTATACGGAGATCCTTCCGGCGTCCAGATCGCAAGCATTTATGGAGGAGGAACGACGGTGCGAATTCTGCTCCCGGCTTGGTATCAGGATGGGCCGGGCGGCGAACCACGGCAGTAACCGTGAATTTGTATCCGTTTTCATTGAAGACCGCCATGTTGTTCTTCGGGGGTAAAAGATATGATACATTTAGGTATAATGCGTAAATGAGTAAAACGACCGGAGGCATGGATATGAGTGTTAACCTGTTGCTAGTTGATGATGAAGTGGTCGATCTCGAATGGCTGCGTCGACGTGTTCTCGAGAGTGGGCTGAATGTCCACGTGGCGGGCACTGCCCATAGCGGTTTTCAGGCATTGAAGCTCATGGAATCTGAACCGATCGACTTGATCTTATCGGATATTCGAATGCCGATCATGACGGGAACCGAATTTGCCCGGAAGGCGAAAACAATCCATCCGAAGGTTAAAATCGTATTTATTAGTGGCCACGAGGATTTCGGCTACGCCAAGGAAGCGATTGAGATCAATGCTTCAGGGTATTTGCTGAAGCCGGTCGAAGACCAAGAACTATTCCGCATGCTGACGGAGCAGGTCACGCAAATCGAGCAAGAACTGGAGCAGGATCGTTCCTTTACGGAAACCCTGTCGCTCGTGAACGAAGAGCTACTCCTGCGGTGGTTCGAGGAACGAACGCCCGCGCCAGCCACATCGCACGTTAGCAGTGTGCTTGCGCATTATTTGGAGAAGGGGGCGTCTGTGGCGCTCGTGGAAATAGATGACTTAGAATGGAAGATGCGAAGCCTTCCGCCGGAAGAGCAACGCGCAGAGACTCGAAAGATCACCCGTACGATTAATACATTTGCAGCGGACGTCAAGCTTGGTACCGTCATCGAGGGGCAGGGAAACCGACTCGCGATTCTTGCGGCCATGCCGGAGTCTCGGTTCAATAGCCTGCTTAAGGAGCTTGTCGAGCATGTGAATCGAAGCACTTCTCGCACGGTTACGATCGGCGTCGGTCGTTATGCTTCCAACGAGACGGAACTCCACGAGTCTTTTCGACAGGCGCTGGCGGCGCTTGGTGCCAAATGGCTGCTCGGCAAAAATCGAATCATTCAAGGAGTGATTGAGGCACATCCTCAAAATACGTCGAGCAAGTTCATGGAAGAGAAGGTCAATCGAATGCTAGAAGCCATCTTGGAATACGATCTGGTCACAATCGACGACTGTTTAATAGAGTTGCTTCAACAGGACATGACACTGACTGGCAAGGAAGGCGTGTACGCGCTTATCATACGTATGACGTCCAAGCTGCATGCCGATCTTCAGCAGCGAAAAGAAAATTTATACGAACTGCTGGAATGGGAATTACGCCAACCTGACGTACTGTTTCAATTCGAGACGGTGCATGACATTCTGTCTTGGCTTCGCAGAGGATTCTTCGAGTTGTCTGAGATGCTGTACATCAAGGGACAAAGGCAGATGCGCAAACTAATTGAAGAAATTATGCAATACGTGGAGAATAACCTGGAGAAGAAAATTACGCTTAAGGAAGTCGCAGCGCATTTAGATTTTACTGCGAACTATTTGGGTCAGTTATTCAAAGAGGAGACGGGCACGCATTTCAGCGATTACTTGATCGGCCTAAAGACGGATCGTGTGTGTGAGCTGCTCAAAGACCCGACGAAGAAAATTTATGAAATCGCTGATCAGATGGGCTATAAGAATATAATTTATTTCAACCGGAATTTCAAGCAAGCAATGGGCATGACGCCGGGTGAATACCGCAAGAAGCACAAAATTTAATAGCTATATGTGTGATTGAGGTCCCGGTCGATTCATACCGAGGGCCTTTTTTTCTATGCCTGACCGATGAACTCACTGACCTTATTTTAAATGTTTATTTAGTTAATTATGCTTCTTTTAAAATCTCTGTTGTTTAATTCCAGCCGGCCTTGTTAATCAATGGGTCAGTGTGGTTTGTTATGGAGGAAAAAGGTACGGTTCGTCAGATCGGTGAAAAAGTATGGTTTTTTGTTGCTTGGCTAAATTTTCAAGGCCTATAACGCTCGCCTATAATGGGGACAAGAGGAGAGAGGAGAGGGAGCATGTGAACCTGCATGGATTTTGGAGCGATGTCAGAAAGTATAAAACCCTGCTACTGATGCTCACGCCAGGTGTACTTTTTATTTTTCTATTCGCCTACGTGCCTATGGCGGGAATCGTATTGGCGTTCAAGCAATTCAACTTTGACGGCGGTGTATTCGGGAGCCCCTGGAACGGTTTCGATAATTTCCGGTTTCTTTTTGAGTCAGGTGACGCCTGGCGCGTAACACGCAACACCGCGCTTTACAATATCGCGTTCATCGTCGTGAACAACGTAGTGCAAATCTTTGCCGCGATCCTGCTGTTTGAGGTGGGGGGGAAGTGGTTTCGAAAGTTGACTCAAACGGTGTTTTTCCTGCCTTACTTCATCTCGTGGGTTGTTGTCGGCGCCATTGCATTCAACTTATTTAGCTACGACTTCGGGTTTATTAACGGGACGTTGAGGATGCTGGGTATGGAGTCGATCGATATTTACAATACCCCCGCGTATTGGCCGTTCATTCTGATCATCGCATCCACATGGAAGGCGTTCGGTTACGGGACGATTATGTATCTGGCTACCATCACGAGCATCGATACCGAGATGTATGAGGCGGCGGAAATGGATGGAGCCAACGTCTTCCAACGAATCCTGAAGATTACCGTGCCGAACCTGTATCCAACAATGATTATCCTGGTGTTGCTGGCGATCGGCAATATTTTTCGTGGTGATTTCGGGATGTTCTACAACATGGTCGGCAACAACGGTCTCTTATTCTCAAATACGGATGTCATTGATACGTTTGTCTTCCGCCTGCTGATGACCTCAAATGAGATTGGCATGTCGGCCGCAGCTGGTTTCTACCAATCGTTGCTTGGCTTCGTGACCATCATGATCGCCAACTACGCGGTTCGTAAATACGATAAAGACCGTGCATTATTCTAAGAGAAGGAGGGAATGCCCATGTCTGCGATAAATACGAGCCAAGCGGTAGGCAGAAGACGCGTGTCTGCCGATCGTGTATTGCTCAATATCATCGGTTACATCTCGCTTACTATTCTGGGTTTGTTCTGCATCTTGCCCTTTATTTTGATCGTGTCCTCCTCGTTGACAGAGGAGAAGAGCATTATTGAGAATGGCTTTCAGTTGTTCCCGACGGCCTTCTCGACCGAGGCGTATAGCATTCTGTTCAAATATCCCTCACAGATGATCCAGGCTTACGTCGTCACGATCGGGGTGACCGCCGTCGGGACGCTGGTCGGGCTGTTTTTGACCGCAATGACGGCCTATGTTCTGGCTAGGAAGGATTTCAAATGGCGAGGAACCTTCTCGTTCTACTTCTTTTTTACGACATTGTTCAACGGTGGGCTTGTCCCCTGGTATTTGCTCGTCGTTGAATACTTGCACCTAAAGGATACTTTTCTGGTATTGATTCTGCCCTTATTGATGAATGTGTTTTACATCATTGTCATGAAGACGTTCATGAGCAATATCCCGGAAGCGATTACAGAATCCGCTAAAATCGACGGAGCGGGCGATTTCAGGATCTTTATGGAGCTGATCATCCCTTTGTCGAAGCCGGCGCTGGCAACCATAGGATTGTTCATCGCGCTTGGTTACTGGAACGATTGGTATAACCCGCTGCTCTTTATTTCGAAAGAGAATTTGATGCCGTTGCAATACTATCTTTATCGCATGCTTGGGAATATGGACGGTATGCGCAAGGCGATGATGGCCTCAGGGGCGGTCGTCAAATTAAGTATCCCGACCGAAAGCTTGAAAATGGCGATGACTATTGTAGCGACAGGACCCATCCTAATCGCGTATCCGTTCATTCAGCGTTTTTTCGTTAAAGGCTTGACTGTCGGTTCAGTGAAAGGATGATCTCAGGGCAACTTGGTAATCCATAGCATGTCTGTTCATATCAATGCCAATAACTGAAATAAGGGGAGTATGGATCATGAAACACAAGAAGGGTAATGCCATGTTGCTTCTTGCCATCGTGCTATTGCTTAGTACGCTACTTAGCGCATGTGGTGGTAACAACGGAAATTCGGGGGACGGGAACGGTACAGACGACGCGAACGACGGCACGGTTAAACTGAAAATGCTGCTGCTGGGCGCCAAGCCAGCGGATTACGACGAAGTGTTCGGTGAGGTGAACAAACTGCTGAAGAAGAAGATCAACACGACAGTTGAAGCCGAATTCCTCGACTGGTCCGATTGGTCGCAGAAATATCCACTCAGGTTCGCAGCGAAAGATGATTTCGACTTGGTGTTCACGGCGAACTGGGCATTTTATTCCAATCAGTCGCTGAATGGTGGCTTCTACGAACTGACCGACGACCTGCTGAAATCCAATGCACCTATGACATGGAAAGCGATGCCGAAGCTCTCTTGGGAGCAGGCGAAGATTAAGGGCAAGCTGTACATGGTGCCGAACAACAACCAAGAAATTATGGACAAAGTTTTGCTGGTTCGTGAGGACTTACGCAAGAAGTACAATCTTGAGCCAGTCACCAGTCCCGAGACGTTTGCCGACTACGCGAAGATGATTGCGAAGAACGAAAAAGGGATGAGCGGCTTCACTGCAGCGGCGGGCGGTGGATATAAATGGAACGAATTGGATAATGTGCTGCTTGAGCAGTATAACGAATGGAAACTCGTAGATCCGAACATCCCGTTCGCTTATAAGCTTGATGATGCAACAGGAAAAGCTTTTAACGTTTATGATACGCCCGAATTCAAAAAGTTGCTCATTTATTATAAAGACTTGGCTGATAACGGTGGTTGGTCCAAGAATGTTGTCAACAGCAAGAACGACGTTTGGCAAGAAATGAAGGCCGGCAAGGCCGCATCGTACAAGCGCAATCTCGGAACTTTGGGCTTCGATTTAGCAGAGGCTCGTCGTGAGCTTCCTGATGTCGACATGGCTATTGCCGATCTCACCCCGAATCAGAAGAAAACGGCTTCCATCTCGACGCAGAATGGCATGGCGATCCATGCGACATCCAAGCATGTAGAGCGTTCCCTAATGGTGATCGACCTATTGCAGAACGACAAGCAAATTCATGATTTGACGATGTACGGCATCGCAGGCAAGCACTACGAGCCGGTCGGCGACGACAAGTTTAAAGCAGGCGCGAGCCAAGCGAATTACACTGGTTTCTCCTACTGGGGGTGGAATTCTGCACTCAATCGGACGGATGCTTCCTATCCTCAGGAAGCGACGAATATGGAAGCTGACTGGAAGAAGAAAGTTTATCACTATCCGCTTGAGACGTTTGTGTTCGACGACCAGAAGGTAAAGAATGAAATAGCTAGCATCGGCAACGTGATGTTACGATACGGCGTCCCGCTAGAGTACGGCCTGATTCCGGATTTGGAGAAGGGTCAAGCCGAGCTAGTCAAGCAACTTAAAGTTGCGGGTATCGACAAAGTACAGGCGGAACTACAAAGCCAGATTGATGCCTTCTTGGCAGGGAAATAACGTAAAGAGGGAGTCACTCCCTCTTTCTTTTTTTAACGAAAGTCGAAAGGGATAGATATCTTGTTTGTGGACGAAAGCGGAGCAGCTTGAGTGGATCAGGTTGCGGGTTTGGAACTACCCAAATCGGCGGATTCTGAAATTTTATGCGGATGATCCAGTTGGCGTGGACGAGATGTGATCTATAAAGGTTTGTGAAAGCGCTTCAATTCAGATATATTGATGCAATTAAAACTAGGAGGTAGTACATTGATCAATAGAATAATTGCTATGATTCTTACGTTTGCTATGATTATATCCATGACAGCTTTTATCTTACCGACAAAAGTAAACGCTTCATCTATCTCTAACTCGTTTGCCAAAGGCGCAGATATCAGCTGGCTGCCACAATTAGAGGCCCTGGGTTATAAATTCTATAATGATAATGGGGAGGAGCAAGATCTTCTTCAGATTTTAAAGGATCACGGAATTGATTCCATAAGAATACGGGCTTTTGTTGATCCTTCTGATGATCCTTCCAATGGTCATTGCAGTACAGAAGAAGTAGTTGCATTAGCATCTCGTGTAAGCGCCTTGGGATTTAGAGTTATGATTGATTTACACTACAGTGATACTTGGGCTGACCCGGGAAAACAGATAATACCTAAAGCATGGGCCAACGATAATTTAGATCAATTAAAAGTACATGTATCGGAATACACTTCTGAGGTGATGAAGGCTCTAAAAGTAGCAGGCGTAACACCAGAGTGGGTACAAATCGGGAATGAAATAAATAATGGAATGATGCATCCGTTGGGGGGGTATAGCAATACGTCCAACCTCGTTCAACTGATTCAAGCCGGATCGAGCGCAGCCAGAGCGGTTTTTCCTGGGATTAAGGTTATCATCCATAGAGCAGACGGAGCAGAAAATGGCGTTGAAAAGTTTTATGACGGTCTGGTTGCAGCCGGTCTTAAAGATAACGATTATGATATCATCGGCTTATCTTATTATCCAGATTCGGTCTTTACTTCCTCAATTCATGAATTAACTGAAAATATGAATAAACTCGCAGAAAAATAT
Source organism: Paenibacillus sp. NRS-1782 (assembly GCF_050467685.1). Classification (NCBI taxonomy): domain Bacteria; kingdom Bacillati; phylum Bacillota; class Bacilli; order Caryophanales; family Paenibacillaceae; genus Paenibacillus; species Paenibacillus sp. NRS-1782. The sequence goes on along the minus strand of NZ_JBITPH010000049.1, from coordinate 7,118 downwards.
GGGAAGGAAGTCATGATTGTTGAAGTCGGAGGGGAAGTTGCCAAGGATGCTGATAGCGTTTATAACATGCTTGTAAATGTTCAAAATAAATTACATGCAATTCCGAACGATTTGGGAACAGGTATATTTTATTGGGCACCTGAGGGGAATTATTTTGGGTATCCTAAATCTGCATGGGACCCGGACGGCACGCCCTCATTGGCATTAGATGCATTTATTGACGGTGCTGTTGAAAATAACCGGTTTCCTGTGCAATCTTTGGCTCTGGATAAGCATACCGAAACGATTGAAGTAGGTGCTGCTAGTAAGCTAAATGCTATTATCAATCCTGCTAATGCAACCTATAAAGGAATTACTTTTACGAGCTCAAATCCTGATATTGTAAAGGCACATTCTTATAATGGGACAATTTCCGGACTTTCTGTTGGGAAAGCGACTATATCGGTGGTTTCATATGATGGGAGTTTTGCTGACTCTTCCGAAGTTACTGTTGTGCCAAGCACAAATTTGATTCAAAATCCCGGCTTTGAGATGGGTTTAAAACCGTGGAAGGTTACTGGGGATACAGACGCAGTTAGTACAGATATTGACGTACACTCCGGCACATTAGCATTACACTATTGGAGACCAACAGCCACAGAATTCAGAGTTTCCCAAACTGTCACAGGGATTAAAAATGGCACCTATCAATTATCTGCTTGGGTCTACGGCGGAGGAGAAGAAGAGATATCCGAGATTTTTGCTGGAGATAAGAGGCGAATATTTACAAATGCTGGTAAATGGTCTAATCCAACAATAGATAATATTGTAGTTACAGATGGAACTTTGACTATTGGCGCCCATCTAAAATTTTCCGGTGGGCAGTGGGGAAACATTGACGACTTCAAACTGATTAAGAAAGCCGAAGCTGTAAAGTAATAGGAGCCTCTTCTTTCCTTTTGACTCACACAAATACTAATTCGAAAGGGATTTCTCACGAGGAAGAGGCACAAGATTTGAATAGCTGTATGTGTGAGCGAACCCCGGTTGAATCATGAACGGGGTTCGCTGTTTTTTTGTTCTGAGGGAAAATACATGGTTCGACAGATCGGTGAAAAAGTATGGGTTATTGTTGCTAGGCTAAATTCTCGAGACCCATTACGCTAGCCTATAATGGATATATAGCGGAGAGAGTAGAGGGAGAGCATGAATGAAACCCTGCTTCTAATGCTCACGCTGACGCCTATCGCGATCGTGTATCAGATGTTTCCGCTGGGTTTTCCGTCGCAAGTATGGATTATAAGGATAGAAGCGTGGACGAGTGGTGAGCGTTAAAGGATGAAAGGGAGTGGAGGATCATGGTTAAGATCAAGACGTATTGGGAGGACTTGGGTGTAAGGCAAATCAATCGCGAGGAATCCAGGGCGTATTTTATTCCATATGGGGATACGCGGCGGGCGATGGAGGGGAAGCGAGGGCAATCTCCCTTTTATCAAACGCTGAACGGCAGCTGGAAATTCCGCTATCATGCCAGTGTACAGGGGGTTGAAAACGGGTTTTATGAGGAAAGGGTGGATGTCGACGGATGGGACGATCTTCTCGTACCTTCCTGCTGGCAAGTGAACGGATACGACCAGCTGCATTATACGAACATCCACTATCCTTTTCCGTATAATCCGCCGTATGTGCCGGACGACAATCCGGCGGGCGTCTATGTCAGGGATTTCAATGTGCCGGTTAGCTGGGAGGAGAAGAAGCCGTTCATCGTGTTCGAGGGAGTGAACGCTTGTTTTTACCTATGGGTCAACGGCCAGTTTGTCGGCTACAGTCAGGGAAGCCGGATGCCGGCGGAATTCGATCTGACAGGCGTCTTGCGAACGGGATCGAACCGGGTTACTGTCATGGTCTTAAAGTGGTGTGATGGTTCGTATATAGAGGATCAGGACGTTTGGCGATTTTCGGGTATTTTCCGGGACGTCTATTTGCTCGCACGCGATTCGCATTACATTCGGGATGTCTACAACAAGCAAGAGTTAGCAACTGATTTCAGCTGGGCCGTGCTGCGCTGCGAAATCGAGACGATTGGCCCTGTTGGCGTAAAAGCGGAACTACTTGACAAGGACGGTAAGCAGGTCGGCTTCCAATCGGCGGCGATCGACGGGAAGGGTATACTAGCGTTCCATGTCGAAGCGCCGGTACTGTGGAATGCGGAATGTCCTTATTTGTACCAGTTACTCGTATACTCCGGACAAGAAGTCCTCCGATTCCGCGTCGGCTTCCGAAAAATCGAAATCAAGGACGGAGTATTTCGAATTAACGGACAGGCCATCAAGCTAAAGGGGGTCAATCGGCATGACTCCCATCCCGAGCTGGGACAGACCATTCCCGTTCCCCACATGGTTCAAGACCTTGTCTTAATGAAGCGGCATAACATCAACACGATTCGTGCTTCACATTATCCCAACGACTCGAAATTTTTGGAGCTTTGTGACGAATACGGATTTTACGTCATCGACGAGGCGGACTTGGAATGCCATGGGGTGCTGCCCGCGACGGGAACCTACCATGCCTTGACGAAGAATCCAGCCTGGCGGGACAGCTTTCTCGAACGCGCGGAACGGATGATCGAACGGGATAAAAACCACCCGTCCGTCATCATTTGGTCGATGGGGAACGAATCTGGTTTCGACGCCAATCATATCGCGATGGCGGAGTGGGCGAAGGTGCGCGATCCATCTCGTCCGATTCACTACGAAGGCGCCGCACCGCGCCATCAAGGCAGCACCGAAACGGGTTGTTTGGACATGGATAGCCATATGTACGAATCGATCAAGTATATTGAGAATTATGCAAAGGACGAAACGGCTACGATGCCGCTCTTCTTATGCGAATATAGCCATGCGATGGGCAATGGCCCCGGGGATTTGAAGGATTACTGGGACGTCATATATAAATACCCGAAGCTGATGGGTGGCTGCGTCTGGGAATGGTGCGATCACGGGATTGTGACGCGAACGGAGGACGGCACACCTTTCTTCGGCTACGGAGGCGACTTCGGGGATCAGCCTAATGACGGAAATTTCTGCATTGACGGACTCGTGTCGCCGGACCGCGTGCCGCATACCGGTCTGCTCGAGCTGAAGCAAGTGATCGCTCCAATTCGAGTGGAGGCCAAGGCGCTTGCGGAAGGAAAGCTCGATGTTACGAACCTCTACGACTTCATCGACTTGTCCCACGTCAGCTTCCATTGGAAGGTCGAGAAGGACGGCCAAGTCGCGGGGCAAGGCCTGCTCGAAGGGCTGTCGACGAAGCCGCACACAACGGAAACGATATCGCTCCCGGTATGCTGGCCTAAGGAAGCGGAAAGCCGTTATTTCCTGACGATCTCATACCGATTGAACCGCGAGACGTCATGGGCCGGCCTGGGACACGAAATTGCGTTCGAGCAATTCGAGCTACCTGTCATCCAGAAAAAAGTAGACGTCGTTGCCGTTGACCGGCCTGAAATCTCGGCGCGGGAAGAGGATGGAAGGCTGACGATCCAAGGCTTCGATTTCGTCCATCACTTCGATTTATGCAAGGGAGCATTCACGGAGATTTCTCGGCACGGCGTGCCGCTTATCCAAGAACCGGTTGCCTTCTCCGTATGGCGTGCGCCGACGGATAACGACCGCTTTGTGAAAGAGAAGTGGCTTGAGGCCGGATTTGATCGGGCGGTCACGAAGGTGTATCGCGTGGATTGGAAGCAGGAGGAAGTCGGTTCGGTTACCATTCAAGTCTCCTTCTCATTGGGCGGCTATAGCGTACCGACCATTCTCTCAGGAAACGCCGAATGGACAGTGTTGGCGACGGGAGAAATCGTGCTGTGCGTAAAAGCGAACGTGAAGGAGGACCTGTTGTATTTGCCTCGCTTCGGCCTTCAGCTCACGATGCCTGCCGGCATGGAGGAAGTTGAATACTTCGGACTCGGCCCGCACGAGAGCTATATGGACAAACGCCGAAGCGTGAAGAAGGGGCATTACCTGACGACAGTCGATGAGATGTTCGTTCCTTACATTAAACCGCAAGAAAACGGCTCACGGTTCGGAACGGAGTGGGTCACGGTATCCAATGCACTAGGCATGGGCCTTCGTTTCGAAGGGGATGAGACCTTCTCGTTCAATGCGGGACATTATGGCATAGACGATCTTGCGGCTGCGGGGCACCTCCATGAGCTTGCCAAGCGCAAGGAAACGTTTATCCATCTCGATTACAAGATGAGTGGGATTGGATCGAACTCTTGTGGTCCGGAGCTGCTCCAGCCATACCGTCTGGATGAAAAGGAAATTGAATTCGGTTTGCGCATCATCCCGGTGTTTAAAGCAGATGAATAGCTATGCCTGCCCAGCAGCACAAATACGATAAGTTCAAACGGATTCATTCAATTCCAAGATTTAGCTGCATTTTTGCAGGTAGATGCCCGATTTTGTCCATAATATACCATAAAACAAGGAGAGATAGACGCTATGAAGAACACACAAGTATTCCCACCCGTCAGCGACAAGCTTCCCGTCATGATGCACGGCGCCGATTACAATCCAGATCAATGGCTTCGTTATCCGGAGGTGCTCGAGGAAGATATCCGTCTGATGAAGCTTTCCGGCTGCAACGTCATGTCGATCGGCATATTCGCATGGGCCGCGCTCGAACCGACGGAAGGTACGTTTACCTTCGATTGGCTGGACCAACTGCTCGAGCGCTTCGAAGCGAACGGTATTTATGCTTGGCTGGCGACGCCTAGCGGCGCACGTCCGGCTTGGATGTCAGAAAAGTATCCGGAGGTTCGGCGGGTCGAAGCGAATCGCGTCCGCAACCTGCACGGCATGCGTCACAATCACTGCTATACATCACCGGTTTACCGCGAGAAGACCTTCATCATCAACCGGAAGCTGGCGGAGCGTTACGGCGACCATCCAGCGGTCGTAGGCTGGCATATTTCCAACGAATTCGGCGGCGATTGTCATTGCGACTATTGCCAAGACGCCTTCCGGGCATGGTTGAAAAATAAATACGGCACGCTTGAGGCGTTAAACCATGCGTGGTGGTCGACGTTCTGGGCGCATACGTACAACGATTGGGGACAGATCGAATCACCTGCTCCGCACGGCGAATGCGCAGTACATGGCCAGAATCTCGACTGGCGCCGCTTTGTGACGGACCAAACGATTGATTTCTGCCGGTACGAAATCGAAGCGATACGGAAAGCAGGGTCAGCGTTGCCAGTCACAACCAACATGCATATGTTCGAGGGTTTGGACTACCGTAAATTCGGAGATTTACTCGACGTCATTTCCTGGGACGCTTACCCGACTTGGCATGAGCATCAAGATGACGCCGAACTGGGAGCATTCGTCGCGTTCTATCACGACCTGTATCGTTCTATCAAGGGGCGGCCGTTCCTGCTGATGGAAAGTACGCCGAGCCTGACCAACTGGCAGCCAGTCAGCAAGCTAAAGCAGCCGGGCATGCACAAACTGTCCTCGTTGCAAGCTGTGGCGCACGGCTCGGATTCCGTCCAATACTTCCAATGGCGCAAAAGCCGCGGCTCCAGCGAGAAATTCCACGGCGCGGTCGTGGATCATGTCGGTCACGAGCATACGCGAGTCTTCCGCGATGTCACGGAGCTTAGCCAGACGCTGGCGGGATTGGTTGAGGTCGTTGGGACTTCGACGCCCGCGCAAGCGGCAATCTTGTTCGATTGGGATAACCGTTGGGCAATCAAGGATGCACAAGGGCCGCGCAACTCGGGTCTCCATTACGAAGAGACTGTGTACGCTCAGCACCGCGCGTTATGGTCTCACGGCGTGCCAACCGACGTCATCGGCTCCGAGGACGACTTTGCGCCGTACAAGCTGATCGTCGCGCCCATGCTATATTTGTGCCGGGAGGAAACCGGGAAGAAGCTAGAACTTTTCGTCGAGAATGGGGGAACGCTGGTCGTAACGTACTGGTCCGGCATCGTCGATGAGCATGATCTTTGCCACCTCGGGGGTTTCCCGGGACCGCTACGCAACACGCTTGGTATTTGGGCGGAGGAGATCGAAGGCTTGTACAACGATGATCGCAACGGCGTTGTATTGGCGGCAGACAATCCGCTCGGGCTGGCTGGAACATTTGAATCGCATGAACTTTGCGAGCTGATCCATACGGAGGGTGCGGAAGTGCTTGGCGTCTACACAGACAGTTTCTATGCAGGCCGTCCCGCGCTGACGGTGAACCGACTGGGCAAAGGCCGGGCCTATTACATGGCGACCCGCCTCAAGGACGATTTCCTGGACGCATTCTATGACCTATTGGCTAAAGAGGCTGGCCTGGAGCGGGTAATCGATACAAAGCTTCCTCATGGTGTTACGGCGCAGGCGCGGACGAACGGAACGGACGACTTCGTGTTTATTCAGAATTTCGGAGGCACGCCGCAGCGCGTCGAATTGGATGGCCGGTCCTACACGGATATGGAAACCGGCGAAGCGGTGGACAATGCCCTTGAGCTTGGTGCAAACGGCATTCGCTTGTTGAAGCGGCAAGCGAAATCCTGGTAATAAGGGGAGGCAACAAGTATGATGCAAATGATCAATGTAAAGAACATCCTGTGAAGTATACATTAAACACTACGTTTGAAACAAATTGAACAAAAATGATGAATGCTACAATGAATTTGTTGCAAACTTTCACATTACCCTTGCCAAGGCGGATCTATATCAGAAAGTTTTGATTTGCTAGAACCATGGTAGGACAAAACCGTATTACATGCATTAAAGACATGGTCAGTGAAGTGATGCTCAAGCATGGGGAGCGGTTCCGATCTATGAGTATACTGCTGAGACTCTTGGTGTTTTGGTGGCAGCTCCTGAGGGAAGTGAGCTCCTTATCCATCCCAGAATCTGTAGACTTAGTCGGGCTTCTGGATGCGTATTGACTGCAAGGGGGCGTGTCGATGTGGAAGGGCATATTGAAAACTCAGGTTATCATTTTTCTGCTAAATGGCCGGAGGATGTCCTGTACACCTTTCAACTGCCAGACGGACAAAGTGAGTCTGGAGGGGGTTACACTACAGTGATTGAAATGTCGACTGTTCTGGCTCTAGTACAGCATCAGTCTTT
>NZ_JBITPH010000048.1:0-20041 GCF_050467685.1 Paenibacillus sp. NRS-1782 | reverse complement strand
TGGTTATTCAACAGGCGTGACAATATATAGATGTTAATAACAAAGAACCTAGACGATATAATATCTAGGCTTGTTTGTGTTTGTGAGTGTACACATGGATAGTATTTCATATTATGAGAATGCTCTTTCAATTGCTGTAATCATTTCTTGTTCATCTGGTTTAGAGTAACGACGTGTTACATTTACATCTTTATGTCCCGCCATTTCAGCCACGGCTGCAATATCATTTCCTGATTTAACAAGGGTACGCACAAATGTATGTCTGAGTGCATGGGGATGCGTTCCATACTTACTAAGCATATGCTGTACCGTTCTAATTGAAATACGTTTACGTTCATTACTGATAAACAAGGCTTTGTTTTCATCTGTCCTTGAATCAAGATATTTACTGATATGATAACGTACATCAACAGCTAGTGGTAAAGAACGCGACTCGCCACCTTTACTTTCGCGTACAATCAATTTCCCTCCACGTTCTGACATAGTTACATCACCACGATTAAGTGAGCATAGTTCAGATACACGTAAGCCACATTGCATCAAAACATACATGATAGCAATATCTCTCAGAATCCCATCCTTTTCAACTTCACGAAGTATACGTTTCCGTTCTAAGTCGCTTAGTGACTTTGGGGCTGTTTGTGTTTGTCTTTGAGGTCGAGTACGCTTAATCCGATCAACTATATCAGGTTGAGAGATGAAACGCGCATAGACACTCAAACAAGCAAACACTTTATCTACTGTTGAGGCACTCTTTCCATCTACCTCCAAATGTTTTATGTAGGCTTGCACATCATATCTCGTTAAGTCATTCAATTCTCCTCCATTGGGTTCAATCCAATTCACAAAAGCATTCATGATTCTCATATATGTACGGACTGTATTCTCACTCTTACCAAGCGCTTGTTGTTCTTTTAGAAAGAACTGTACTTCCACGCAACATTTTTCCATACTTAGCTCCTCCATATCTATTACTTCTACGACACATTATAACTCAATTATTGCGTGGAAGTCAACTTCTACGACACATTGAATATCCATAAATATTGTTCTTTGTTGAAGCAGCCTGTTCAATCAGCACACCATAGATACTTTATGACACAGAGTTAGCAACGTTCTGCCGGACGAAATGGTCAGCAGAAATAACCATCTTGAAATTCAGGACGGTTAGCAATGATACAGGCAAGAAAAGTTTAACGCTGCGTTAAACCCATTGAACAACATAGAAAATATCGAACTGTGTGTTTTATAGATGTACATCCAGTCAATGTTGACGCTGTGTCAACCATATGAGGGTATCGCCAACTTTGGAGACACTGTAGAGGACGACCCGTATCGACACCCGTATCGAAGCTCAATCGTGAAACTTGGTCTTTTGTGCATAAAACACTTATTCCATATAGCTTTATGAGACATAGTGAAACAAAATTGTGCCTGACTATATTTACATCGTTGCTGTATCGAGAAAATAGCTAAAAGGTAGATAAACAAAGGGATTTTGGTAAATATAGTCAACATCGTAATACGTATCGTACGTATCGAGAAATAATGTGTAAAAAAGCTTGATATATCAAGGGATTATTGTATTTTTATAAATTAAATTGTGTGAAGCTTAAATTTGAAGAATCCTTTATTTATCTATATTTTGTATCGTACCTCAATCGTATCGTCAATCATAACAAGAATAGCGGAGTGGAAGAGTTATAATTGTCATTTTGATATTATCAATTAGAGTATATTTATACCTTTTTCACTCCATCACGCTTAGTCATCATTAAACTATAGCTGAACCTTAATACAATTTGTCTCAAGCTCGAATCATATACGTAATTCCCTCACAGTCATCTCCTCCACTGTCTTCTGCTCACCAGTTGATGGGATAGTGTGTTCCTGTTCAACAAATTCCAGACGATCAATGGATTCTGGTAGGGAGAGCATCTCAAATATTTTACTAACTGGCAGTTGCGACGTCGCATCTCCAAATTGCTCATATGCTTTAATCATTTTTTGTGCTGTTCTGGGAGTAAAATCAACAGTCTTCAACCACTCGTACCACTCACCATGAACCAAATCATTCTCTTTCACATGTTTCAATCGTCGCCCAATCTCAAACACTGACTGACCAGCAATTTTTTTGTAACTCGGTTTAACCGATTTGCTCATCTTTTATTAGTCTGATATACTCCCATACCAAATTGGTACTCAGTGGTGATTTACCTGTGAACCCTCTAAGCTTAAATTAGCAGCTAATACTGAGATTGATTCAGTATTAAATATGGAAACAATCAATATGATAAGAGGATAGGAAATAATTTCTCATCCAATGACAAAGAGGCAAACCAAACTAATTTGGGTTTGGTGTACCTCAAGCTGATATCGCAAATGAAATTGGTGGGTAAAATTATTTGACTCACCACTAAGTTAAACTTAGGACTCATCAAGTTTGGTGATATGTATAAGGGATTAAATTTCGTCCTGAATGATCTAATCATGAATCAATTTCAGTATATAACTCGGTTAAACCGATTTTTATCTCTATATATTCTTACGGCGCAGCTTTGCATAGTCAGATTTGTCACCCTTGAAATTTCAATGACAGGTAATCGTGTCACTTGGTGACATTAGGTGACACGCCAAAGTTGGCGATTGGACGCTGTGTCCAACAGTTGTACGCACCGTTAAACCCAGTCATATCAAGGGATTTGACAGTTTGTCAAAAGCCTGTAATTCGTTTCTTATGTACCATTTCCTGTAATCAGGGCTTTTCTCATCTTGTGAAAAGCCTTAACCCCTCTCAACGAAATAGCTATTAGTCATATACCAAGCCTTACCCTTTACTGTATCCACCATACCCTTCTTGCTGTCCAGAAACACAATCTCCCTGCATTCTTTACATCCCCATTTACTCCTCTTGTACGCTGATTCTTCTATATAAGAAGCTCCACATTTACATTCTACCTGAATCAGTGTCTTATGCTGGCTGTATGCATCTGCTAACTGCTCAGTGATCTTGCTTGTTGCTGTAGGTTGTATTGCTGCTACATGTTCCCTTTGCTCACTAAATTCATTATGTACCTTAAAGTCTGCTACAAGCTCAGGATTCAAACCAAAATGTTCTTTGCCTACTGTTGTTACATATTTACTGCCTACACGATATGATTCTATCCAGTCCTGTATTTGTTTGGTGGATAGATTGACTGAACCTTTGATACCACTGTTCAGCGTGTAAGTCATTGTGTGATGCTGGTTTAGATTCATGTTTAGATCATCATTTCCACTCATTAACGTCAAAATATTTCATTACTTCCGCTTATAAAATACGAATTATTTTTATTATCGAAAACTATTATCCCTACTATTTGATAGTTTATTTTATTTATGGTAGGATATTCCCTGTAAAACAAATCCATAATAAGGATGACATTGGTTTTGTTTTACTATCATAACTAAGGAGTGGTTTTTAAAGTGAAAAAAATGTTGAGTTTGTTTGTTGTGTTTGTATTGTTTCTTGCAGTACTCCCCTTCTCTGCTAATGCTCAAGAAACTAATTCTTCAACTATCAACACCCCCGAAGACTACATTAACTATTTAAAACAAAATAATAGGGGACTTAACTCTAACTCTCAAGGCGGTGACGACCATTCTATCATTCTGAAACAATTCACAAGCTTATCCAATGAAGACCAACAAAAATTTGTAGACTACATGAATAATCCTGAAGCAATTAAAGCAATTTTTGATGCAATGCAAAGTGGCGAAAATACAGACCTATACAATGGAGACATAAAAATAAGAGTAGACGAAAGTAAACTAAAGAATACTATTTCTCCTTTTGCTACAACATATAGACCTTATGCTGAAACAGTCGCTTCTGCATTAGGTATCAATATTATCACAACTCAAGTATATGTACAGTACAGAGTTAGTGGTGGTAAAATAACTGAAATATTGAATGGTGGTGGATTAGTCACCAGAAACTGGTTCCCTGTTGTGAATATCGCCATAAAAGAAGATAAACCATATATAAATTCTGACAAGACTAGAGCTTATCAAACTGCTTACTTCACTTGGAACTTTATACATTCATCACTTGGGGCAGTAGTAGGAGTTGGCACACATACGATTTGGGGCTTTACCGATGGTTCTTACGGTTCATCATTTTCAAAGTCATAAGAAAAGGATTTAACAATGAGAAAAAAAACATATGTAATTATAGGGATAGTGCTTGGCGTACTACTTGTGCTTTATTTATTATCAAGGCTGCTATATAACAATTGGCATAGTTAGCAAAAAAGAAGCGTTTGAGATATTTACTCAGCGCTTCTTTTTTACGATAAGAGAATGATTTTATAATTTAGTTTCAGTCAGCGTTTTAAAATTCTAATAAATGACTCGTCAATCGACATAATAATTCCAGTTACTTCTTTACTAAATTGAGACTCAGTAAACTTATCTCTTCCTTGGCCTTCCTCTTAATACGTCTAATCACACTAAGTTGGCTCCTAATCTCCAGCCTTCTCTCAAGCTCTGTATCCTTCCCTGCTGCCTCTTTCACCAACTGTCTATACACTGATTCAAGCCAGTCCATGTCCATGTTACACAGCCTTTCTGTTGGCCTGAACCAGCAGTTTGAGGTTGATCCATTCATTATTCCAATCCTTCACGTACAGTCTTCCTTTGATTAACCGTCCAGCTTTATACATGTCGTTTGCTCCTTTATTTTAGAATGGTAGCTATATGGAATTTACATGCGTTAATACTTAATTTATTTCAGTATTTGAAACGTTGATTATCTGCCCCTGCCGTTCCCATTGACTAGCTATTGGAACTGTTCATTCCTATAGATCAATCAATGTTTTATGATTCAAAAGCTCGACTCATTGTAATGTGCCTTCGCTTCCAGAACACTTACCTCGTCGAATACACGGTACATCCTTATTGATTACTCGCTGTATCTCAATTTGGTCATAGCCTAAGCGTTCAAGAGCTATAGCGGTATATCCCATAGCACTATTATTTGACCACTCGTGCCAGCCGAGTATAGATGATTGCTCATAACCAGCCTTGTACGCTTCTGACAGTTGTTTCTCTATATCATCCAGCAGATTAATTTGAGTAGTATTGACACCATTGGGAAAGTAAAGGCGTTCAATCTCCATACGTTGTGACATTGGGAATGGATATTCGGGATTGTTATTGTTCATACTCTCGCTTCCTTTCTATGTTCACCTTGCTTATATTTGCGGTTATCTAAATCATAGTTACAGTAAGTGTGGCTCGTTACGTTATAGTGTTGATTATGATGATAAAATGACTCTTTTACATTTGATTACCATAGCTGTTAAAAGCCCCAAAAAGGTTGTATAAGCTTCTATGATGTTATTATCACGTTGTTATGTGATTTAACAGGACAGATTATGTGGTTGTCTCCATCCTGCTATGTATATTGGATTAAGCGAACAATGCGACTTCCGTCATATGTGAGTATTTGCCTTGTTTTAAATATGTGTCATAGATACGTTCAGGATCATCAGTTTCGTATCTATCCATTTTCCAGTCGTGTGCTGGCTCTTGAAACAACTTTTCAAATGCGGCTTTCTTATCACGATAGTAATCATGTGCAAAAGTTGCCTTGTCGGTGTAACCATGAGCGTCAATATCTTCTTTCCTCATTTTCACGATCAAGGATAATGGGAATCGTTCATCTGTTAACCGATTAGCAAATTCGTTCACACGTTCAACAGTTTTAAGCATATACTTCATATCCTCAATGATGATAACCGCTGTAGGCTTGATTTCAAATTCGATGAACAATTGTTCAAATACAGCGTTCATGGCAGACACCTCTTTGTTGTTAGTGGTGGATTGAGTTGGTTGCAGTTTTCTCAGTGCGATTGTCATATATGTATCTTCCCCATTCGGTTTATAATTGTGTCATGTGACACATTAGCAGCCACAAGCCATATTCATAGCTTCATCCTCAGCATGTTCAATGGCTTGAATAAAGGAGATCAAAGGTTCATCATTTTTGTACTGGATAGCCTTCTCAGCCGTACCGTTAGCGTCACGCCATTCCCAATATGCGATGATATCAATGGATTGCAGGAAATACATGGATAGAGCCTCTACGGGATTCACAGTGTACAATTGAATGAACTGTTCATCTGATAGCTGACTATGCTCAAGATATTCGTCCTTCATTTGATGGAGCAGAAGAAATGTGCTTTCAGGATTAACGTTTACGATTCTGCTAATGAAGGAATTTCTTCTCTCAACTGTGTTCAGAATAATTTGCATATCAATGCGGATACCTGTTGCTTCAGGAGAAATATTGAGCATATTGATTAGATCATTGACGCTTATATTTGGATTGTACGGTGCTGGCGCAATAATACGAGTCCAGTTGTCGTCATTGCCTTGCTCAAACACTTGAATTGCGTCTGAGACATTCAGGCCAATAGTTTGCCATTTGCGATTTAAGGCGTCTGTTATGTGGTAATAGTGCAGTTCCTTTTCAGTAGCTTCCCCTTCTGAATCCCAAACTTGATTCATGCACACAATGTCGATGATGGCTTGCTTGTTAGCTTTTTTGTTCATTTGGTATCATCCTCCTTGAGAAATTGGTAAAATGGCAATAGCAAAACTAAGGAAGTATAAACACATTCCTTACCCAAACGATATTATTTATCACGATATCGGTATAATACAATTATCACGACATGGGTATAATGTCAATCTGTTTATGGAGGATATTTGAATGTTAAAGTTTCGGATTAAGTTAAAAGAAGTTCTTAAGGAGCAAGGAATCACACAAAAAAAGCTTGAAGAAATTTCAGGAGTTCCACAATCAAAAATATCCAATTTGTGCAATAACAAATTTCAGGAATTGAATATAAATAACCTTGAGAAAATAGCTAACGCATTAGATATTAAAGACATATCCGTACTGATGCAGTTCGAGGAAACTAAATAATAAGCGTTATAAAAAACAAGGAAGGCTCCCTATATTCGGGTAAGCCTTCAAAATTTCTATTCCCCTCACTTGCTTGTCCTATTAAATCATAATGAACTTGTCCTCTTTTGGCACAAGCTTTCTTGGTTTATTGGAGCCTTTAGGAAACTCTTCAATTTCAAAAATCCCCCGGAAATAAAGAGCTAACTGCTCATTATTTTTACTTTGTTTTCTATTCACATCTTCAAAAAGTTTGATAACACCGGTGAAGATTTGGAGGACCTCATATCCATAGGCACCATCGGACTGATCAAGGCCATTGAAAGCTTTCAGACCGGGAAAGGCACCAAGCTGGCAACGTTTGCGGCCCGTTGTATTGAAAATGAAATTTTAATGCATCTTCGCTCATTGAAAAAAACACGTAAAGACGTATCTCTCCATGATCCTATAGGGACCGACAAGGAAGGTAACGAAATTACTTTAATTGATATCCTCGGCACCGAGGCTGACGATATTGTGGATAAGGTACAGCTCAAAATAGAGAAGAGTAAAATCTATCGTAACCTGGATATTTTGGATGAGCGTGAAAAAGAAGTGGTTATTGGTCGGTTCGGTCTGGAAGCTGGAGGAGAAGAACGTACACAGCGGGAAATCGCAAGAGAGCTGGGGATTTCTCGTTCGTATGTGTCCCGCATTGAGAAGCGTGCGCTGATGAAGCTGTACCATGAATTTTACAAGCAGAAGGGGTAATGGATTCCGCTTCAATAATACCAATTTTGCTATGTATTTTTATTTAAAACGCAAATAAAAGCCTGTAGTGGTTTTCTACACTACAGGCTAAAAATGTTTTACTTCGTCGGGACAAGCCCTCCGCTGTTGGCTCTCTTGGATTGAATTTATTTTCCTACATACTCATCTAAAAAGCGATCTACTCTTTGGAAATATTCAGTAGGGTAATGGTTGATGGCATCGATGTGCTCCGTATTTTGCGGGTACCATACTTCTGCTTTTGGGTTATCTTTTAAGGACTCGTAAATAATTTCTGTATTTTTATAACTAATTTGCTGATCCCCAGTACCATGAATGAGCATAACTGGCTTGTCTTGCATCTTTTTTACCGCATCCATAGGAGATATGGAATCAAGATCAACCTTAAAGGTCCATTTTGCCATCCATGTCGATGTATAGCTGAATGGAAACGCAGGTAAACCTGAAAAGAAGGGCAAACCCTCTCTCAGAAATAGACCAGCATTACGAAAAGGACTATCCGCAATTACAGCTTTGATGTCATCACTTTCACTTGCGGCTAGCAAAGAAGTAGCAGCACCCATTGAAAAGCCGATCACTCCAATGTTATCACCCGTATGGTTTCTGGATTTTAAATAGCTTACAGCTCCTAGCAAATCGTATTTTTCATTGAGGCCCAGTGTAATCAAATCGCCATCAGATTTACCTTGCGAGTTGAGGTCAAATGCCAATACATTGTAGCCCTTCGGAACGAAATGCTCTACTAACTTTGGGGTCCGCCCTTTGACTAAACGATTGCTCGTATATCCATGGACGACAATAATCGTCTTATTACTTTCTTTACCAGAAAGACCACTTGCAGGGAAGAAGGAACCTCTAATCGTATTATCATTTTTCAAACTCTTGAACTCGACCTCTTCGTAAGGAGTTTTATCGATATTCAATCCGTAGCTGACGTTAGTGTCTCTAGGATGGTGCAACAAGGTGTCTACTACTTTATAAGATATAAAAAATACAAGAGCCAACACAAGCAAAAACGCGATCCCTAGGCTCCATAACATTTTCTTCCGTTTTTTCACACGAACGTTAAATGTCAGATCCGATTGTAATGATGTTTGACTCATTCAGACTCCTCCAGTTTTTCTTTAGGTTGTATGGGTGCGAACAAATAAAAAGCATGCCCCTTCAGATTTTCCCACTCGGGATGATGAATAATACTTTCTCCAAGAGTTAAGCCCACTCCATTAAAGAAAGAGATATAGGCACGAGAGATCATTGCTGGAGAAAAGCTTTTGTTAAATTCCCCCATTAACTGTCCCTTGGCATAGACGCATTCGATTGCATCTGTCATTACCTTAGTACTTTCAAGGACCTTCTGTGTAAGTTCAGGGAATCTTATTCGTTGTCCTAAGACAGATTGAACAAGCCGCAATTCATTTGTATATAAGTAGATATAGTTGAATTGTTCTGCCACCATGTTCTTAATCAATACGCCCGGCGTCCCCTCTTGTTGTAGACAAGCAAGCGATTTTGCCTGAATATCAGCAAGCGGCTCAAGGACAGCTGCGTAGTATAAAGCTTCTTTGCTAGGGAAATATTGAAAAATGGTTCCAGGAGTCACTCCCACACTCTGCGCAATGATAGCCGTTGTGGTATTAGAATATCCACTTTCTGCGAACAGGACAACAGCTTCTTCTAGGATACGTTTACGCCGCTCCAGTCTTTTTTCTTCATTGATGGGTCTTGCCAAATGTATTCCCCTCTCTTTAAACTAAACTTTAATTAATTAAATGATTGATTATTTAATTAATAATGTATCTTAAATTACGACTTATAGCAAGAGTAAATTTAATTGTTCCATTTTATTGTTATGAGTACACGAGGATTGCTTATATTGTATGTGTCGTCATCCACAGCATTCCAGCAATAACTGTATATACAGCCTTGCGCTCATTTGCGAATTGAGGCAATCCAGTGCTATATCTAACCCGGATTTACTTCCGTCCATTTGAAGCTATGTAGACGACAATCTCTACCTGTTGATGAGTATTGATGTGTTTTTTCTGGCAGTCGAAATATGTATTTTAGTATAAGGTAATACATTTATTGAGAGATTCATATGAATGTATAATGATAATTTCAACCATATTAAATAATTTAACTAATGGAGGAAATCCAACATGACAAAATTTAGTCAGAATCCAAACGATTATTCTTTTTCAATTGATCCTGTCGTTATAGCAGAAGAAAATGTTTCAACTAATGGTGATACCAAAAATACTTTTCCAAAAAATATTTTAATTGATAATAATCTTTCTTGGGAAAGCAGCTTAAGCGGTAGAGGTGGAGAAATCATTTTCAAATTAGATGAAGGCAAAACGATTAATGATATCCTCTTAGCTCAGCCAACCTTTAAAGCGTTTATCCTAACGTTTTCTCTTCATGGTTCTAACGACGGAGAAAACTGGTTTAGATTAGGTGCAGTAGAAGCAGTGCCAACTACTGCAAAAACGACTTACCAATTTAGTAATGAGATTCCTTTTCAATATTATAAAATAACTGTACTTTCATCTGGTCTGAACAATACAACAACCTATTATGGTGTACGTTATATTCAGTTAAGAACCGCTTCAATCAATGGCGTTCCTGCCTATAGAAATTCCAGTTTAAATCCCGCAATTGCGGAATAAAAATCAATGTGAGCCTACTGCATCAATTCCTATATGCACATATACAAAAGAGGGGCTGGCTCATGCCACCCCCTTCTTTTTATTGAATTTTTTGAATCATGTTATAAATCATTTCAGCCGCTTCGGCGCGTGTGATTACCTGTTTTGCACGGAAGCTTCCATCTGGATAACCTTGTACTAAATTCATTTCGGTTAGACCCAGTACATCTTCTCTGGCCCATTCCACAATTTGAGAGGCATCTGAGTAGATATTGCTTTCTTGTTGTGGCGTAGCCTTGATAACGTTGTTCACCATTTTAGCCGCCTGCTCCCGGTTAATAACGCGATCTGGAGCAAATACCTTATTACTAAATCCATGAGCGACCTGATCTTTAATCGCTGTTTTTAGTAGATCAACATACCACGCTGATGGATTGATATCCTCGAAGCTTAAAGCCATATCCGTTTCGAGCGGTAATTTCAGGGAACGGACGAGCATCGAAGTGAACTCCATACGTGTTACAGGTCTGCTCGGCTCAAAAAGGGTTTGGGTCATACCCTTCACTACCCCCATATCTGCAAGGGCATTAATCTTATCTTTATTAAATGCCCGTTCAATGTCACTAAAGCGATTGGGCTTCGTTTCGACTGAAGGTGCTTGAATGGTTGCTGTTTCAGTCAACTCCTCAGCATCGGGCTGAATCGGCTTAACGATCCCCCCACCTCCTGCTCCACCGCCTGAGGCTGAGGCTTCAGTACTCCCCGTTGTTTTACCGTGGGCTTGTTTTGCAGTGGTACGCATTCCTTGGGTGTTTTCTGCCCAAAGCTGAACAGCATACGATTGTTTCTCTTTAAGCTGACTCCAAATAAAGCTTCGATCCTTACCACGATATAATTCTGCTTGCCCTTCACTGGTGAGCACGAAAATATCATTTTTGTGCTTTGATTCCCAGTGGATCATAAACTCGCTATTCGTCGTCTCCGTTTTCGAAAACGCAAATTCTGGAGATGGTAACGTTTCTACCTCGCCCTCTGTCTGTTTACCTTCACCGCTTGTGTTAACCGGTTTGACGGTAATACGATACACCGTAGAGCTATCCAAGCCATCTACCTTAAAATTAGAGTTGGCCGTATGACCGATAAGCAGCCCATTTTGGTATACATGGTAGGTATCTGCACCAGGAGCTTCTTTCCACGTCACTACCAGATCGGTATCTGTTACATCTTTAAATGTCAGCTCATGATCTGGTATTGGGCTTGGGAGCGCACGATACGTTAATGGAGTCCACTCACCTGCGCCCGTTGTATTGACAGCTTGAATGCCAAACGAGTACATCGTACCCGGTTGGATACCTGAAAGCTTAATACTACTATCCTTGGTATCTACGATTTCACCAGTATCTTTCCGAATTACAGCATATTGAGAAGCATTTTTGATTTCATCCCAGTTCAGCAAAATCTGTCCATTCCCTAGCTCTGTGACTTTGACGTTTTGCACTTGAGGTGGAAGCGTAAGCAGCTCTTCCCGTACGGGCTGACCGAACCCACTATCATTACCGCTGCTCACCTGAAAATCGTATTTTTTCCCACCTTCTAATCCGGATACGACTACACGTGGTTCCGTGCTGTAATAATCCTGGCTATTAATTGATACTTTGTATTTGGTCGCCCCATCGACTGGGTCCCAAACAATCGCGGCATCATGCTCCCGAACCTCTACCGCTATAAGTCGTTCAACCAATGTGGGTAGTGTTAACACGTTGATAGTTGTATCCTCACCTTTCCCACTTCGATTGTAGGCCCGGATTCGAATATTTGCATTCCTACCTGCGGGCAATCCATCAAAAGTATAGACATGGCTTCCCCGGGAAAGCCGCACATCTGGCTCATCATTAACATTCAAGATGTATCCGTCAGCTCCCTGCACATCTTGCCAATCCACACTGACAGAATATACATCATTCCCTACACTCGCCAGCGTGGTTACCCGATCAGGTAATGTGATGACCCTCAAATGAGCATAATCTCCAAAGCCTGTTGCATTTTCAGCGGAAATGGAATAGTCATACTCCGTTCCTGCCTGAAGTCCGTCATCAGCGAATTCAGTATACACATCCTTATAAACAGATGCTTTGTCCCGCTCCAGAGCATAGTATGTCGCCGTGATTACACGATTCCATTTCAAGTCGATTCCAT
Source organism: Paenibacillus sp. NRS-1782 (assembly GCF_050467685.1). Lineage (NCBI taxonomy): Bacteria > Bacillati > Bacillota > Bacilli > Caryophanales > Paenibacillaceae > Paenibacillus > Paenibacillus sp. NRS-1782. The sequence goes on along the minus strand of NZ_JBITPH010000048.1, from coordinate 7,477 downwards.
CGTCCTTCACGGTTACATTTTGGAATCCGCTTGGGCTATCTGGCAGGCTTAAAAAAGACACATGCTTGGCCGCACCCTCTCCACTGGCATTCATAGCTGATACAGAAACATCGTAAAATTCACCCGGCTTCATCCCCGTAATTGGATTATACACATCCTGTGTAACAGTATCCTTAAATATGACTTCCCCTGTACTAACATCTGTTGCTGTAATCTTATAGTTGTCAGCTGAAAGCACTGGCGTAAAATCAGCCATGATTTGTGCTGAAGTACGCGAAATGGTTCGTAATCGGATCTGATCCGGGGCATCAGGTAACGTTAACACACGAACCCGGTTGGAATAAGCATTGCCTCCCACGTGATTACTGGAACGCACTTCATATTCGTATGAACGCCCTCCCTGTAGCCCTGTGTCTGTAAAAGAATTTGTCGGATGCGTAACATCCCAAATCTCATTCGTCGTTAAATTTCGGATGGTATAGACGTAACCATCAGCAAGGCCCGTCGGAAGAGTCCATTGCAGATCGACCTCTGTATTTCGTACGGATGACGCAGAAAGCTCAGCCGGCTGAGGCTGCTTCTGAATGCGAAGTGCTTTGCTGACTGTTTCAGAAATGTTACCCGCCTGATCTTTCACCTTGGCATGAACATACCATTCACCTTCCTTTGAAAGGTTCATCTGAATTCCTGTATCAGCAGCTGTATCCCAAGCCTCGGGTACGTCAGGGCTGTTCGTGATTTTATATTGCATCGTAGCTGGTTCGATCCCCGAATGCTCGTCAGCATATCGTATCCCCACCTGAATACTCGTATCCTTCCATTCACGCGAATCCGGTGTAAGCTGGATCGTCGGGCGTTCCAAATCAATATAAGATGTTGCGAACACCGGATCACTCCGATTTCCAGCCGCATCCACAGCTTGAGCAGTCACTTTGACGATGCCAGAACTATTTAATACTCCCGATGAACCAGGAACATAATGGCCAGAGCCTATTTGATATTCATAATGTACTGCTGAACGATCCGTTCCTCCCGAAATAGCAAATTGCACTGGCTTATTGGTGTATCGAGTGGGCATCGTCACCTCGGAGAACGTCACCTCCGGGGGCGTTGGTCTGGTCCGATCAATTATGACCGATTGAGTCACGATTGGACTAGGCACGTCCAGATTATTGATCGTCCGTGCTGATAGCTCGTACAGCCCTTCTGCATTTAATGTAAAAACGCCATTATATGTCTGCCATGCCCCTGCTGAACTCAAACGATACTGTGTCATCTTGATTCCATTGACAGGATCACTTCCTGAATCAATGGCAATATTCACATTGTTGATCGTTGGCCCCGCCTCGCTAGCTCGGATAGCAGGAGCAGTCGGACCCTTTTTATCAATAGTGACTTCCTTGCTTACTTCCTGACTCACATTACCTACGTTGTCTATGGAGCGGGCATAAACCGTGCTTTTGCCATCTTGATTAACATGGAATGCTCCACCATAGTCTTGCCAACCTTGATTGACAACGCCCGTCACGCGAAATTGTGTATGGGCCAGCCCAGAATAATCGTCCGCTCCTGGCTGCAATGTAATGGTATAGTCATTACTGTTACCCGTTGCACTTATGATCGGTGGCGTCGGTGGCATTTTATCTATCCTGACATTCCCGGAAGAAAGACCACTATACTGGTTATTCACGTCCACAGTCCGGGCATAGATTGTATTTACACCATGATCATATACAGTAAAGGGTCCTGTGTACTGTTGGAATGCTCCACCATTTAGGCTGTATTCATAGTATTTCAGCCCTTCAGGCGCCACGTCTCCATTGATCCATACCGTTACAGGTCCTTTGGTCCATCCCGTACTTGCTTGGCCCTCAGCTCCTGCATTAATCTGGGGTAGTTTGGGCATCAGATCTGATTTGGGGATGACACGGACTCCAAACTTGGATATTTCATTACCAGTCTGCTGGTTAGTACCCATAGCTCTAAAATACCGAATATCTTTTAACGTAATAGAGTCTGTGATCTCTACCCATTTCCCTTCATAAGAGCTACTGGCATATAATTTTGTGACATTGGTCCATGTATATAAATTCGTTCCATTAGGCTGCCAAGTGTTACCCGCTGCTGCATTAGATACAAATATATTAGTATGGTAAGACCCTTCGATATAAACAAAAATCTTATAATCCGACGTCTTAATAGATTTTCCAATATCAACAAAACGTTCTGTCGGCTGCACCACACCCTCACACTTATATCTTGCCGAGCCCATACCGGTATAAACTTCAGTGGCTCCTACTCCATTTCCTGACCAGAACCCCCAACCGTCACCCCCGTTAGGTAGATTATTTTGGCAAAAAGGTCCACCGATGATCTCTTGGGTAGCAGCTGATACTCTATCTGGAAATATAGGAAAGGCAGTTAACATGATCATTACAGCTAAAAATCCATATGCCCACTTGCTATACTTCCTTACCTTTCGCTTATTTTTTGGATACATACATTTCTCCCTTGCTTTATTTTATTTTCAAAGAGTTTACAAACTCGTTTCGGCTAAAATAAAAAAAGCACCCCAAACGAAGGCGGTTAAGCCTAAGTTTGAGGTGCTTCCTCAAAGTAACGAGTATGTTTTGAAGTTATTATACTTCGTTCTAAACGTAATGTAAACAGCACGACATCATTTAAAATTCATACATGCTTGTATTGCACATTATTCCACATCTCGGGATCAGCCTTGAAGCCTTAATGAACGTGAACGCCCAAGTTCCGAAAAAAGCCGCGCAGGTTCTGACTGTAAGAGTCCTGCATAGCGGAAGATTCCTTAAGAATATTTTGCATACTGTTCATAAATGCCGAAGCTGAAGTCGTATCAGCCTTGTCAAACCGATTCTCTATTCGCGTGTTATTTAGAAATTTCGCAATCTCTCCTGCACGTTCCTTATATTCCTCAATCCATTTAGGGTTTTGAGGAACCTTTTGTGCAAAATCTAGCAGCTGACTCAGTCCATTCCCCCCACCTTTAATGTCATTGATGAATGATGTATACCTTTGGGGGTCAGCCTGCTTCATCAATTCCGACATTTTGACGTAATCCTCAGGGGCACCTAGCGGACGGTCTATTGGAGTCGTGTAACTAATATCTCCGGTCTCTGGATCAATGGATCGTGTCAAAGCAATAGCAGCTATCTGGTTCATGGTTTCCAAAAACTCTTTGGCCTTGTCACCTTCCATATAGTGGTCTGCAATATACTTGGATTGGGAAACTCCCATCTCCAGTAGCACGGTTCGCTGGCTCTCATCTGTTACTGTACCATTGACGATAAAATTGGATTCAATCATACTGTACACCGCATTGGACACTTCTTCTGACTGACCTTCTAAAACCCGGTTTAATGCATCATTGATCTGGGTTGTACCGAAATACTTAGCAGACTGTGATACAATAGCTCCTTCAGCCAGCTGCCTACCTGTTTCGCTAATCTCTACGGAGTCTTGGATAACCAAGTCGGAGCGTTTTCCCTCATAAAGCTGGGGGGATTGGGCTTGTTTATCTTCCAAATTTATCCTCAAGCTACTAGTGTTCACAACGGCTCGTTGCATTCTAAGGGGCTCAAAATTCATTTGATTTCCTCCTGTCCTTTGGTAACAGGCACTCTAAGTCGTATGTATAATGTAATGTGACCCTGTTTCTATATATATCGGACAAAGCATATATGGAATGAATATATGCTTTGTCCTAAAAATGAACAAGTATTAAAGCAGTTAATCAACCGCCATAAATACTGTAAGCGAAGTGATATACAATATCTGTGTCTATAATCGAAGTACCCCTAACCTGAGCAGCTACCCCTGAGAGATCAAAATAGTGTGTAAAACTGATTGCTCCGGACAAGTATTCCGCAATACTTCCAGTTGAATGAGGCAGGGAAACGGTAACACTAAAGGCCCCATTCTGATCCGTATAGGCTGTGCCTGTACGAGTGCGATTGCCGCTGCCTTCAGTCCAGTTCTGATTCAACCATGTCATATCAACAGGCGCATTTGCAACAGGATAATTATCAGTTGTAGTAACGACACCCTTCACAGTAAAATCACTGGTTCCAGTAACACGGTAATGACGACCGTAAGAATAGGTTGGGTAGTCATTAGGGCCATTTTTAGAAGAGTCGTAACCGTTAATTACAATTTTTCCAGCCCGAAGCACCGGTTTAAGTGTTAGTGTATACAAATGGTCAGCTGAGTACTGATTGGTTGTGTATACTCGTACATAGTAGGTTCCAGTATTCAAAGAAGCATTGTGATTCGTTTGCGGAAGAAGCACCATCTGGTTGCCGCTGAGAGCTCCATAAACTTCCGCTTTGTAACCGTAGCTTTCCGAGGTACTATCCAGCTTTACATTTAATGCATCATAATTGCGGCTCGCAGGGATCGTGATTTGATACCAGTCGTTATCAATGCCTGAATGGATGGAACGTGAGTTAAGGGAAGATCCGCCCGTACTAAAGGTAAAGTTATAAGCATGAAAAGCGCTCTCATCCGGCTCGTATGCATCGTAGCTGGAACTTGTATCGACAGTCAGATAGAAGGGAGCATTAATGCTAGATCCCTTCTTGGCATGAACTGCAATCGCATAAGCCATTTCCGATCCGATAGCGTTGCGCGCTCCTACGTTTTCGGGAAGTGATGCAGCCCCCTGTTCATAATTGTTAAAATAAGTACCGTAGGTAGAAGCGTCTATTGGATTGGGCTTGATGTCACCTGTCGTCATATCAAACTCATATAAGTATAAGTCATAGTCAAGCTGTGCTGAAAATGGTCCGTCCAGCTGAGCCTGCAACAATTCGCCAGGCTGCAAATAGATCGGATATAAAAATTGTGTACCTCCCTCTTCCGTAATCGTACCGGAATACGTAGCAGAAGAAGCTGTGACTGCCGCTGGGCTTGCTTTCAGCGAAGGAACAGCTTCTTTTTTCAATGAGGGTGTCTCTGGTGTCTTGAAGTTGAGATTTTCCTTCATGGCATATACCGAAGAAGTGATACTGTCAGGCTTGTCTGCCCGCGTCAGCTGCTTAATGACGTTTTCATTTGCAGCTGTTAGCTGAACATCAGACTCCGCTTTAATGGCTTGGTCCGATCCCCCATCTGTGCTTTGACTCGCGTTCGCAGTCAACCCAAAAGCGAACAGGAGCATCGTGCTTAGCATAACTGCCATCGCCTTTTTGAACCTCTTCATACTGAAATCCCCTCTCAAATGGTTTAAGGAATTCCCGCTATTCCCCGGATAAACCAGGGTAACTTCTAGGCTGTATGGCTCTATCATAAAACACTTCTGGTACTAATGGAATATACTGTGCAAAAAAAACATAAAGAGCCGCCTTTTTCGAAAATGGAAAGCCTCAGCAAGCCATTGCGAACAAAAGCGACTCTTATATATTACTCTACTACGTTAAAAAATGATTAATTTCTAAGACTGTAAGCAAAAAGATAAATTATATCCGTTGCACTAATCGAGGTGCCGTCGACCTGAGCCGCTACCCCTGTAAGATCATAATAGTGAGTAGAACCAATGTCACTCAAATATTCTACATTTCTTCCTGTAGATTGTGGAAGGGAAAGAGTCACACTGAATCTCCCGTAATCGTTCGTATACGTAGAAGCCGTTCTGGTACGGTTACCGCTGCCCTCGCTCCAGTTCTGATCCAGCCAAGCGACAGTGACAGGCGCATTAGGAACCAGTTGACCATCCGTTGTTTTAACGACACCATTCACGATCAGGCTGCTGCCTCCGTTAATACGATAATGACGACCGTATGAGTAGGTTGGATAGTCATAATAGCCATTGGAGTTATAGCCGGTAATTTCGATTTTACCAGCCTTGAGTACCGGTTTCATGGTTAGTGTATACAAATGGTCGGCTGAATACTGACTTGTGGTGTACACTCGCACATAGTAGGTTCCCGTATTCAGGGAAACGTTGTGATTCGTTTGCGGGAGAAGCACCATTTGGTTGCCAGTGAGCACCCCATAAACTTCCGCTTTATAGCCGTAGCTCTCCGAGGTACTATCCAGCTTTACATTTACAGCATCATAATTACGACCTGCTGGGATCGTGATTTGATACCAATCGTTATCTATACCGGAATGGATGGTGCGGGAGTTAATTGAAGAACCTCCGTTGTTAATTGTAAAATTATAAGCATGAAATGCGCTCTCATCCGGCTCATATGCATCATATTTGGAGCTTGTAGCCACAGTCAGATAGAAAAGATCATTAATACTTGACCCCTTCTTGGCATGGACTGCAATCGCATAAGCCTTTTCAGATCCAGTCGTGTTGCGGGCTCCTACATTTTCGGGAAGTGATGCAGACCCTTGCCCATAATTGTTAAAATAAGTACCGTAGATGGAATTGTCAATGGCATTGGGATTAATGTCACCTGTCGTCATATCAAACTCATATAAGTACAAGTCATAGTCAAGCTGTGCTGAAAACGGTCCGTCTAATTGAGCCTGCAATAATTCACCGGGCTGCAAGTAGATTGGATATAAAAACTGTGTACCTCCCTCTTCCGTAATCGTACCGGAATATGTAGCGGAGGACGCTGTCGCATTCGCTGATGCTGACTTTGGACTTGCTTTCAGCGAAGGGGTAACTTTCTTTTTCAAAACAGATTTCTGTGGTGTTTGCAAGTTGATATTTTCCGTGATGGCATACACCGAATCTGTAATGCTTGCGGGCTTGTCTGCCCGTGTTAAATCTTTAATAACGCTTTCTTTTTCAGTTGTTAGCTGAAAAATGGACTCCGCTTTAATCGCCTGTTCCGTTTTACCCTCTGTGCTTTGACTCGCGTTCGCAGTCATCCCGAAAGAAAGCAGGAGCACCGTGCTTAGCAACAGCGAAGTTGCCTTTCTGAACCTGTTCATACTAAAAAATCCCCTCTCGAATGTTTTACTAAATTTCCGCTATTCCCCAGATACATCTGGAAAACTTCTATGCTGTCTGTCTCTATCATAAAGCAATTCTGGTTCTAATGGAAGATACTTCTTCAAATATTCTTATTTGTAATCCGTGATAATTTTGTCACCGCTTTTGGAACTATGCCTGAGGCAATGGACAAAGTACTGAAAATCCTTGTCTACTTTTTATCCTAAAAATCACGACGAAAAAGGCTACTCTAATTAAAAGGGAGCCTTTTTTTGAGTTTCAAGCTAAAAAACTTGAACACATCTTGAGCGCACATAATGCACCTTTCGTAAAATACGTAAAAAGTTATGGCTCTTCGCTATACTCCGTGGCTAAAGTTACGTTTTCTAGACTAATAGAGCGATTTGACATGGAGCCTCTGCGGGCATGAGTACTCGCGAAAGCCGCGAAGCATAAGGACTTCGCGTTGCTAACCAGCTTATCATGCCCGCCTCTCCATATAAAATCGCAGTCTCTTTACCCCATTCGATGTATATAAGTTGAACTAAAGAT
>NZ_JBITPH010000046.1:0-34451 GCF_050467685.1 Paenibacillus sp. NRS-1782 | reverse complement strand
TTTAGTTCAACTTATATAGAAACACCTTTGAAAAAGGCTTTCTAACTCAATAGCAACTACTCCCACTCAATAACTTCAGTAAATAATTAGAGTTAATTTGAAGTATTTTAACGATTTTATCGAGATTTGAAAAGGTTCTATTACGATAGACATTGATGGGTTGGTTGCAATTGGGTTGCATCACTTATAGACAAAAAAATAAAAAACACTTGAAAACTTTCACCCCATGTAGTAATGTAGTAATATAGATATGTAGATTTATATTCAGAATTCTTAGGAGGTTTCTACTATGGAACAAAAAGAAAAGAAAAGACGACAGGTAAGTTTTAATATCGACGACAACCTATACACAGAATTCAAGAAACTAATGTTAGAAGACAGAACTACTCCTACAGCATACATTACTCGTTGTATTAAAGAACGAGTAGACCGAGGTTCAGAAAATAACAAGGAGGGAAATTAAATGTTAGCAGTTAAGGAATTGGATGATGCCTTTAATTCTGCTCTCAATGTTGTAAATTTCAAAGGTGGTTTTGATTCATTTAAATTTAGAAAGGGATTTGATGAAGATACAAATATCTCAATTGAAGACAAAGAAGAAATTATGAAGTACCTCGAAAATAAAATTCCAAAAAGTAGTGATGAATATCAATTGGTACGCAAGCAAATAAATCATAATGAATTTTTATCAACCGACTATTATGCAAATCCATATCCAAGAAAGTTTAGAGGTGCTTACGCACCTGTTATTTTAAAAACTTTTGCTGGAATAATTTCACTGGTTATTGAACAGAAAGGAGAAATAACATGCCATTAAGAATAACTGATCTACGAATTGACCCAAAATCTCTGGGGGAAACAATGCTTCTTGCGGATATTTCGCCAAGTTACGAGTATAAGGACGGTGAGAGAACAAAAAAATTAGAAGGTTACCGCTATTCGGTTGTTCTCCCTGCTCACAAAATGGAGAAGTTAGGAGTAAAAGTCCTAAATAAAACACCTTTAATTGACGTTGAGAAAGGAGAAGAAATACCGATCGGCACACCCATTCAATTCACTAATTTAGAGGTTGCTGATAAACAAAAACAGAGCGTGAAAGCCTTATAAATAAAGGCTTTCACGCTCTTTCTATCTATTCCCACTCAATCGTTGCTGGTGGCTTGGAGGTGATATCGTACACGATGCGATTGACGTTATCCACTTCGTTTACGATACGTACCGAAATTTTCTCCAGCACATCCCAAGGGATACGCGCCCAATCCGCAGTCATACCGTCGATGGACGTTACCGCACGAATACCCACAGTGTAAGAATAGGTACGAGCGTCGCCCATTACGCCAACACTCTTCATATTCGGCAAAGCGGTGAAGTATTGCCAGATTTCCCGGTCCAGGCCGGCTTTGGCAATCTCCTCGCGCAAAATGTAATCTGATTCACGAACAATCGTAAGCTTGTCCTCTGTGACTTCACCCAGTACACGAATGGCAAGACCCGGACCCGGGAATGGCTGACGCCATACAATCTCAGGTGGCAGTCCGCATTCCTCGCCGACTTTACGTACTTCATCTTTGAACAGTGCATTCAGCGGCTCGATCAACTTGAACTTCATGTCTTCCGGCAAGCCACCTACGTTATGGTGCGATTTGATCGTCTGTGCCGTGGCTGTTCCACTCTCTACAATATCCGTATACAGTGTGCCTTGTGCCAGGAATGTAAAATCGTCGAATTGCTTGGATTCTTCCTCAAAAACGTAGATGAACTCGTTACCGATGATTTTACGTTTTTGCTCCGGATCATCGACTCCTGCCAGCTTGGACAAGAAGCGCTCACGTGCGTCAATTTTGACAACCTTCATATCAAATTTGCCAACGAATGTTTCCATTACGCTTTCGGCTTCACCCTTGCGCAGCAATCCATGGTCGATGAACATACAAGTCAGTTGATCGCCGATCGCTTTATGAATGAGCATCGCTACAACGGAAGAATCCACACCGCCACTTAAAGCGCACAATACTTTTTTGTCGCCTACCTGCTGACGGATTTCACGGATCTGGTCCTCGATGAACGACTCCATCGTCCATTTACCATCACAACCGCACACTTCATACAGGAAGTTGCTAATCATCTCATTACCATGAATGGAATGACGCACCTCTGGATGGAATTGTACCGCGTACAGATTCCGCTCTGGATGACTCATCGCTGCAATCGGCGCGCTTTCCGTTCCTGCATCCAGTTTAAAGCCGGATGGCAGATCCGTAACATGGTCTCCGTGGCTCATCCATACGGTCTGACGGGATTCCAGACCTTTGGCCAATCTCGTATCCTCATTGAACTGCACGTCTGCTTTGCCGTACTCACGCTTGCCTGCACGTTCTACCTTACCGTCCAATTGGTGAGCCATCAGCTGCATACCATAGCAAATACCGAAAATAGGAATTCCCAGATCGTAGATTGCCCGGTCGACTTGAGGGGCATTTTCTGCATATACGCTGGAAGGTCCACCTGAGAAAACAATCCCTTTCGGTGCCAGTTCTCTCAGCTTCTCCGCAGGCGTATTGTATGGAAGGAGCTCGCTATATACCCCGAGGTCCCGTATTCTTCTTGCGATTAACTGGTTGTATTGTCCTCCAAAGTCGAGAACTACAACGATTTCATTAGGCTTATTCATTACCGTGCCTCCCTCAATTGTTCGTTTCATTATACGCAACGATAAAACAAGACGTCAAGAAATCAACCGGAGTTGAGTGGACATGAAAAAATTGTTAAAATGAATTAATTCTAAATTATGATTCTGTTCGTAGGAGTGTAAACGATGGATGTGCTGAAATGGATCGCTCAATTGTTCGAAGAATACGGATACAGCGTCCTTTTTTTTGGCTTGCTGCTGGAATTTATTGCTTTACCTTTTCCCGGGGAAACCACGATGGCTTATGCGGGATATCTCTCCTATTCGGGTATACTGGATTTTGGAAAGCTGGTGCTGCTGGCCTTTTTGGGCACAACCATCGGAATGACCATTACCTACTTTATCGGAAAATGGGCCGGACTCCCCTTTATCCAGAAATACGGTAAATGGGTTTTGCTATCGCCAGACAAGCTTCAAAAAACGCAAAAATGGTTTCAACGTTACGGGTACTGGCTTATTTTTCTCGGATATTTTATTCCCGGTGTCCGGCATTTTACGGGTTATTTTGCGGGAATTATCGCTCTTCCCCTGCGTAAATTTGCCTTGTATGCGTACAGCGGCGCTCTGTTCTGGGTCATCCTGTTTCTTGGCATCGGTAAGGTGTTCGGTCCGCAATGGGATGCCATGTTCCATTTGGTAGAGCTGTATGCGCTGCGAATCGTCGTCGTCATCGGCATTATCCTTCTGCTATATATCGTTTATCGCTGGAGATCCTTCCTGTTTAGTTCTTTCCGCAAGTCCGACAAATCGGTGAAAACCAGTGGCAAAAACGATCCGGAATAATTAGACATCCGCCGCCTTACGGCTGCGAGCCCTTGTATAGTAAATCGTTATCACGATAGATATCATGACAAATCCTGCTCCTCCAATTAAACCTAACATACGTGGCTCTATCATTTCCACCGCCACCCCGGCTCCAAACATGGATAAACCGATAATCCCTTGACTCCACGCTGTCAGCATACCCAGTAATGGCCCCTGTAAATGCAGCGGGGTCTCCCGCATGAGTAGTGTATCCAAACAGATTGCCCCCACCCCACCAGCCAACGAAATGAAAAAGTAAATGGCGGCCGCCACCCAGGCATGACCAATTCCGCTTAATCCCATAAGCAATATCCCCTCCAATAGCAAGCATACCAGTCCTCCGCTCAATAAAGAGCGGCTGAATAGGCGCACCAGTGCATAGCTGGCAACCAGACCCGCCCCCAAAGCGGCGTAAAACAGTCCAATTCCGGCATCCCCTAGCTTAAACTCCTGCACGGCATATACACTGATCAGCACATTATCAATTCCATTGATGAACGGAACCAGTAATTCAAATGCAATCACGACTTGGAGCGGAAGCGAAATACGGATGCATTGCAGTATGTGTGACCTAGCGAGGATTCGATCATCGTACGGCGTCCGACTTCCACGTGATTCAGTATGAGCAGCCCCCCCAGCTACTTCTTCGTTGATGACGGGTGGGAATGCAATATTGCAGACGATCAGACCAGCAGCGGGATGGACGCCTTACGGGCTGGAGCGTACAGCGCTTCCCCACAGGCTAACAGGGTACTGACTCCATAAATGATCCACATATCCTCAGTGCTGTGAACACTTAAAAAGGCAAGGGCTGCTACGCCTCTAAGCAGATCTGTAGTCAGCATAAGGGTGCGCCTGGATATGCGGGTGATAAGCAGTCCTGACACGGGTGACAGAATTAAAAAAGGAATCACCCGTAGCCCCAGCATAATCCCCACGCTGAGTCCCGAGCCGGTAAGCCGATACATCAAGGCTAGCAAAGCGATCTGGCAGAAGCGGTCTCCAATTCCGTTAATGATGCCAGCCGCAAATAACTTTCTGTATTGCTTGTTTACCATGTACTTCAGTTCCAAATCAAAATGATCTACTAATTATATATTTATCTAATTATATATACAACTAATTTAAAGTGATGTTTATACAAACGTCAAGCATAAATTCATTTATGCAGAGCACACTAAACCAACTAACTCCAATACCGGAGGATTTTACGTATGCCAAATGAGAATAAAAGCTGTCCGCTCACTCACGTATCCTCTTGCTTGCGGGATAATGTCAATCATATCCAAAGCTCGATAGGAAACAGCGGGGACTTGATTGTCAAAGAGCTACTGTGGATGCAGAAATGGCCAGCAGCCGTATTTTATATTGATGGTCTGATTAACACTCAATTGCTGCATGATTCTGTACTGCGCTCATTTATGCGGATGGAAATTCATCATGTACCGGAGGGTGCTGAACCATTCGATTATTTAAAGGATCAGGTGCTGATCGCAGGGCATTCAGGCACTTTGGATGAAATGGATGCGTTATTCAACCGGATGCTATCCGGCGGAATTATCATTTTGCTGGAGGGTTACGCAAAAAGCATTTGGATTGATGCTGTCGGCTGGGAGGATCGTAATGTTAGTGAACCCCAATCCCAAACGGTTGTACGTGGACCAATGGAGGGCTTTACTGAGAATCTGCGTACCAATACAGCTCTGGTTCGCAAGCGAATTCGCGACCCGCGTCTTTGGATGGAAACAAGGCAGATCGGAGAAGTCACTCATACCAACGTGGCCGTGATGTTTATTAAAGGAATCGCGGACGAAGGCGTTATTCAGGAGTTGAGGGAACGCCTGGACCGAATTGATATTGACGGGATTATGGAAGGTGGCTACATCGAGGAGGAAATTCAAGACGCCACCTTTACCCCCTTCCCTACGATATACAACAGTGAACGCCCGGATTCGGTAGCAGCCAGTTTGCTGGAGGGAAAAGTGGCCATATTAGTGGACGGGACGCCGTTTGTACTTCTGATTCCAGCATTGTTTGTCCAATTTTTCCAGTCGGCCGAGGATTATTATCAACGAGCGGATATCAGTACTTTGTTGCGGATGCTGCGATTTTTGGCTTTTTTCATCGCTCTGCTGGCACCTGCCTTTTATATAGCGATATCTACCTTTCACCAAGAAATGCTTCCTACCAACCTGCTGATCAGCTTGGCAGCGCAACGGGAGGGCGTTCCGTTTCCGGCCTTTGTGGAAGCAATGCTGATGGAAATTACCTATGAAATTTTGCGTGAGGCCGGGGTGCGCATTCCAAAGACGGTGGGACAAGCGGTATCCATCGTAGGTACGCTGGTCATTGGGCAAGCTGCTGTGGATGCAGGCGCCGTGTCAGCCGCCATGGTTATTATCGTATCCATCACCGCGATCTCCAGCTATGTCATCCCTGAGAATGGGCTATCCATTGCGGTACGGATTGTCCGGTTCGCCCTCATGATGCTGGCCGCCGCCTTCGGATTTCTAGGTATATTAATGGGCTTGATGGCTCTGTTGCTTCATCTGACCAGTCTAAGATCCTTCGGAGTGTCTTACATGAGCCCGTTCGGCCCTTATGTGCAAAGTGATATGAAGGATACGATCTTTCGCCTGCCTTGGCCATGGATGACTACCCGTCCGAATGCGAATCAAGTTCAGAATACGATCCGGCAAAAAACACAGAGAAAGCGGGCGGGTAAGAAAAAATAATTGGGAAGTGACCGTACATGAAAGCAGTGATCAGCACGATTCTCATACTCAGTCTGCTCGCTTCCCTTTTGACCGGCTGTTGGGACCGCAGAGAGCTTAACGAGATCGGAATTACCGTAGGACTGGGTGTGGATAAGGACGGAGATCAAATCCGCGTGTCGGCACAGGTGGTTGTTCCTTCGGAGGTGGCCTCCAAATCAAGATCCAGTAAAGGAGCTCCTACGGTAACTACCTATGAGGTAACAGCCCCTACTCTTTATGAAGCTATCCAAAAAATGACGGAAATCAGCCCGCGAATCATCTATTTATCACAAATCCGTATGCTGATATTTGGCGAGGAATTCGCCAGACAAGGAATCGCTGACGTCGTGGAATCCCTGATGAGAGAACCTTTTGCCAGAACTGACTTTTATATCTGTATTGCGAGAGGTACGTCTGCCTCCAAAATACTTCAGGTAGCCACGACATTGGAGAAAATTCCCGCGAACAAAATGTTTGCTTCTATGGATGTATTATCTAAAACCTGGGCTCCTGTCAGCAAAGTGACTATAGAGCAGCTCATGGAGGAACTCGTCAGCTCCGAAATACATGCTACTCTGCCCGCCCTCGAAGCTAAAGGAGATTTATCCAAGGGGATAGAGGAAGGTACGGACAATATCAAGACCATTAAACCAACATCAGTTCTGGCTCTTTCCAGCCTGGGAGTGTTTAAAAAGGACCGTTTAATCGGGTGGCTTGATGAAAACGATAGCAAAGGATACAACTATATCCGGGATAACGTGGATACAACGACAGGACATACGAACTGCCCGGAAGGTGGTAAGATCGCTCTGCTGACTTTGAGAAGCTATACGAAGACTAAAGTGTTAGTACACAACGGTGAGCCTATAATCCAGATATCCGTAGAAAACATAAGTACGATTAGAGAGAATAGCTGTAGAAAAATGGAACTAAAAAGTCTGGAGGATATTAAAGAAATCGAGATGGAGAGTAATGCCAAATTGATCGAGATTATGAAGCATTCCGTGGAAACGGTACGCCGCAACTTCAAAGTAGACATTTTTGGATTTGGTCAATTAATTCACCAAGCTGATCCCAAGCTCTGGAAAGAACTTAAAAAGGATTGGAGTCACACATTTATGAATTTACAGATTGAATATAAGGCAAATACGGAAATCAAGAAAATGGGAGCTATTTTCCAGTCCTTTCAAAAGAAAATGAAGGAGTAAGCCCAATAAAGGTTCGCGGCTTCATAGCATCCCAAAACGAGTATGATTACGGAAGGAGCCTCCCTATGAAGACCTTCATTGCGGTTTTGTGCATTGCTCTATTGATTGCAATCAAGGACTTGCCCGGCTTATACCGCAAGCATCGCTTTAAGGACATGGCTGTATACATCGTGATACTCGCATTCGGGGCGTGGTTCAGTACGATCGCTGGTGAATCAAAGGAAACATGGAGCCCACTAAGCTTGATTGAGATGATATATAAGCCGGTAAATAACCTGTTTTCACATCTATTCAATTTGTAAATAAAGGGGGCAGACAGCGTTGGAAAAAGGCCGTATTAGTGTTAGACAAGTAACGGTCCTGATTATTTTTTGTACAATGGGTGATATGATATTGATCATCCCCAGCATCTGCACCCATATCGCTAAACAGGATGCATGGATCAGTACCCTGCTGAGTATACCGGCAGGTATGGCGCTTGTTTGGCTTTTGCTGCATGTACATGAGCTGTATCCCAGCCTTACCTTGATTGAAGCTATAAGGAAAATTCTAGGAAAATGGTTGGCTCCTGTCGTCTCGATATGGTATCTTTTCTATTTCTTGATGTCCGATGCGATATATATTAGGGAATTTGGTGACTTTTATACTACACAGACTTATGTGCTAACCCCCTTAAGGATATTAATGCTGCTGGCAATACTCATGCTGGTCTTCGCTTTTTTTAGCGGAATTGAGGCCCTTGCCCGTGCCAGCGAGCTATGCTTGCCTTTCTTTGTAATCGTGACTATTACTGTAGTGGCTTGCCTGATTCCCGAGATTGATTTTTCTAAATTAAAGCCAATTATGGAAAACGGGGTTCTACCTACTATTCATGGTACGCTTCTTGGGGTTAGTTATCCATTTGGAGAATTAGTCGTATTTCTCATGCTTTTTCCCTATGTGAAGCATTCAGCACACTTTAAAAGAAGCATCCTGTTAGGAAGCCTTATAGGCGGAGTGCTGCTCAGTTTGTTCGTAATTATATCTCTGCTTGTTCTCGGCCCTTTTCTGACCGAAATTAGTGTATATCCTTCTTATATGCTCACTGCCAAAATAAACGTATTCAATTTTTTCCAACGTATGGAGGCCTTTATAGCTGCTATATGGGGATTGTCGCTCTTTTTTAAGAGCTTCCTTTATTTTTACGCGTTCATATTGGGGACAGCACAGATATTTCGTCTAAAAGATTACCGCCCTTTCAACATGCCTGCGGCAATGCTTGTCTACGGCTTGAGCAGCATGGTTGCACCCAATGTCATCTACTATTTTGACACCCTTGTCCCCTCCTGGGTAGATTGGGATTTGACCAACTCGGTCATCCTTCCCTTGAGCTTGTGGGGCATTTACGCAATCAAGCAGAAAAGAAAACAATCACAATGAGGGTTATACAACATCCTAAAGTAAGAATGAGCCGGAGATTACATATCAAAAACACCCTCTGAGAACTGAAGAATAGCCAGTGTCCCAAAGAGTGTGTGGAGGTTTATTATTTTGCCAGTTCCCGAATGTACTCTAGCGCATTATCAATATGCCCTTTGACTCTCAAGCTACGCCATTCATGAATCAGAATCCCATTCTGGTCAATGAGGAAGGTGGAGCGTACGATGCCCATATATTGCTTGCCGTACATCTGCTTTTGCTGCCACACGCCGTAAGCTTCCGCCACTTCATGTTCCTCATCTGCCAAAAGCTGAAAAGGTAGTCCGTACTTGGTAATAAACTTGTCATGCTGCTTGAGTGGATCAGGACTCACCCCCAGAATAACGGTGTTCAAACCCTCGAACTCCCCGTGTTTATCCCGAAAATCACACGCCTGTGTCGAGCAACTGGAAGTCAAATCCTTCGGATAGAAATATAGTAAAACCCTTTTGCCTCTAAAATCAGACAACTTGACGTTTTTCTCTTCACTTCCCGGCAACTCAAAGTCCGGCGCGGGTTGTCCAATAGCGGTAGATGTCGTGGACATCTCATCATCTCCTATCTTGTGGGGTTCTCATGTGATCTGACCTAAGAACCAGCACCTCTGTAACGCCGAATACCAAAATTCCATGCCAGTAAGCCCAAGGTTAGAAATACAGCTCCCATGACTGGCGTCAAAAGCGCCATATGCTGCATATCCTCCCGATGAAGGAACAGGGATGCCGGATATACGCCAACAAAAGCAAACGGCAGAATCCAGGTCAGCACGACTTGAATCGCACGGTTATAAATCGTCACCGGATAACGCCCATAGCTCTGCATATTGTACATGAGTGGAATAATTCCTGTTGGCGCGTCCGTAAAGAACGAAATAGAAGTCAAGATGGTATAGATCCCCGTATAAATGGCTACGGCACTTAGGCTCATGATGATTAAAGCCGGGATGAACCACCACGCCATATACAAGTCCATCTGCGCCCCGCTGATTCCCATAATAACCAGTCCAATCGCCGATCCAACCAGCGCGGGCGGGTCCACGTTTTCAAGGAAAATCTGGAACAGATTATGTGCAGGACGGGTCATGACCCGATCCAGCTCCCCTTTTACAATATAGCGCTCGCTAAAGTTCCACAGATTGACGAAGCAGCTGAATAGTCCATAAGGCACCATGAAAAAGCCATAGACGAATACGACTTCATTTTCGCTCCAACCGCCTAAACTGTCCGTGTGCATAAAAATAACCAAAATAAAAATGAGATTGGTGGCCTGAAATAGCAGGTCCGAAACGACCTCCACCCAAAAGTCAGCGCGGTAGGTTAGCCGCGATTTCATATAATTCTTCAAATATTCGCTAATGAGTCCCAAATAGTACATCATCGGCCTACCCTCCTTGCACGAACAGACGTCTGCGCGCCAGTCGCCAAATGATGATCATCGGCACGAGCAGAACGACCAGCCAAATGATTTGGATCCCCAGCACATTCCAAATACCAACGCCTTTTACTCGTCCGGTAAATACGGAGCCGGGCAAATACGTAATCGCCTGAAATGGCAGCCATTGGGCGAAGATCGCCAGCCAGCCCGGAAACAGGCTGATGGGCAGAATCAAGCCCGAGAACAGGTCCACTACCACCCGCTTCATTCGCATCATACCCTCGTTATTTTCAACGAAAAAGGCCGTCAGCCCCGTAATAATATTGATTTGGGTATTGATCAGAAAGCTGAAAAACAGCATCACGAGGAAACTGATCCATGCTACAGGGTCCGTCGGCAACGTCACTGGAAACAGCAGCATCGCAATCGCCATGCCCGGGATCATAAACAGCAGGAAACGGAACATCCCCTCGCCAAGCCCCTGCATGACTTTGACCAGCACATAGTTATACGGACGGATCATCTGGATGGCAATACTGCCATCACGAATCTCCGTCGAAATTTCTCGGTCCAGATTGTTGAAATAAAAGGCCCTCGCCATCCACGATACCGCTACATAGGTCGTCATTTGGGCTGCGGTAAAGCCACCAATGCTGCCCACATCACCATAAATCGCTTTATACGTGAAATAATATACACCAATATTCATGGAATAAATTAATATGCCCGTATAATAGTTCACACGATAAGCGAGCATGGTGAGAAACCGGATACGAATAAAATCGGTATATACGCTAAGCATGGACTTTGGCCTCCACTGCCGGAAGCACGGGATTGCCCTTGCGTTCCGCCGAGCCGGATTGGTAGATGCTACGCACAATATCATCGGTGTTCGTTTCAATGATTTTGATATCCGTAATGTCCGTACGCCCGACTACACTGGCCAGCACATCCGATACGTTAATATGAAGTGGAATCCACACCTTGGCAGCCAAATCATTATCCGCCGTCCAAGCCAGCGGCATGTCCGCTGTCCACGCTTGTAATTGCTCAAGCCGGGTGGGCACGCCGAACTGGAACTGTACCTCACGACCTGTACCCCATCGTGCCTTCAAATCCTCCAGACCACCATCATAGATGATATTCCCGTCATCCAGCATAATGACACGCGAGCACAGCGCTTCAATATCCTGCAAATCATGGGTCGTCAGCAAAATCGTCGTCCCGTAATCCCGGTTCATGTCCTTCAGAAACTCACGGATTTCAGACTTCACCATAATATCGAGTCCAATGGTCGGCTCGTCCAGAAAAACGATGGACGGATTGTGCAGCAGCGCAGCCACCAATTCACAGCGCATCCGCTGCCCGAGACTAAGCTTGCGCACCGGGCGGCTTAGCAGGTCCTGTAATTGGAGCCGCTCTACCAGCTCATCCAGCCTGCGTTTGAAGTCTGTGGCCGGAACCTGATATACTTTGCGCAGCAGTTGAAAGGACTCAATCACGCCGATATCCCACCATAGCTGGCTGCGCTGTCCAAAAACAACGCCGATATTACTTACGAATTTTTCGCGTTCCTCGTAGGGAACAAAGCCGCCTACTTTGAGATGTCCAGACGTTGGCACAAGAATACCCGTGAGCATCTTGATCGTGGTAGACTTTCCAGCTCCGTTTTCACCAATATAGCCACATATTTCTCCCTGAGGAATACCAAAGGAAATATCTTTGACCGCGGCCACCTCGTTGTATTCGCGGGCGAATAAATCAAGGAAGGCTCCTTTCAGGCCTTCGCGGTTTTTTTGCACTTTAAATGTTTTGCGCAGATCCTGCACATCAATTGCCAGCATGTCATACCTCACATTCAGGATTTTGAAAAATCCATAGTTAAATTGATTGTGCTCCAAAAAGAAATTATAATGTAATGAATTGAAAAGCGAAAGGGAGAGCATCCATGACAAGCAGAACCAAAAGGACGATATGGTCGGTTCTAGCCGTGATTATCGTCGCGATTGTCGGCTTTGCCGTGTATTATTTTTCATCCATTTATAATCAACTGGACAATCTGCATAAAGAGGGTGCAAACTCCCCATTCAAAAATGTAAAACAGGTCGATCAGGTACGCACACCAGACCCGCCCAAGTGGGAAGGTACAGATCCGGTCAATATTTTGCTGATGGGTGTCGATGGTCGTGGTATCCAAAAAGGAGAAGTCCCCCGGTCGGACAGCATGATGGTCGTATCGTTGGACCCCGTCAAGAAAAAGATTCACCTCTTCTCTATTTTGCGTGATACGTACGTAGATATTCCCGGCTACAATAAAAATCGGATTAACACCGCCATTACTCACGGCCCCAACACGGCTATGAAGGCGGCTGGTGACCTGCTGGGCATTCCGGTGCAATATTATGTGTATACCGATTTTCAAGGATTTATTAAGCTGGTGGACGCCGTAGGCGGCATTGATCTTGAAGTGGAGAAGGATATGCACTATACAAGCAATGCGGATAAGCATGAATACGATATTGACTTGAAAAAGGGCATGCAGCATCTGGGCGGCAAAGAGGCACTTCAATACGTGCGGTTTCGTCACGACGCGATGTCGGACTTCTCCCGGTCGGGACGTCAGCGTGCATTTTTGGAGGCTATAGCACAGAAAATGCGGAGCACAACCTCCATTGCCAATTTGCCAAGCATTTTGCAGCAGGTAAACCCGTTTATTGATACAAATCTTAGTGTCAACGATATGTGGAGGCTGGCAAATGTCGGCTACCAAAGCAACTTTGCTGGCAGCGCGCAGGTTCCGCCGATGAAGCTGCTCGGGGAAGAAAATGTAGGCGGCGCGCAGGTTCTTACCGTCCGTGATCCGGAAGAATTGAAAAAGTACGTGCAGGATATATTCAACAAGCCTCCTGAACAGACACAGGAACAAAATAAGGATCCAAACAAAACGAAGCAACCGGACAGTGCAGCATCGTCCAAGACAGATAAGGCTTCTTTCACGGGTGGCAGCAAAACCAGTAGTGATGCTGCTGCCACACAATCGACAACAAAGACAGGACCAAAAGAGCTATAATGATGTATACAGGGGGCAGCCGTGAACGCTGCCCTTTGGCGTGTGTATATCCTATTTTAATGAACGGAAAGGAAGTTTTGGATGATGAAACGGGAAACCTCCGAAGCATTATATAAAGAAGCACTGGAGCATATTGTCGGGGGCGTAAACAGTCCTTCACGCTCTTTCAAGGCTGTGGGGGGCGGCGCTCCGGTATTTATGAAACGCGCCAAAGGCGCTCATTTCTGGGACGAGGATGATAATCGGTACATTGATTATTTAGCGGCTTACGGCCCTATTATTACCGGACATGCCCACCCTCATATTACCAAGGCCATTAGTGAGGCGGCGGCGAACGGGGTATTGTACGGAACCTCAACGGTATTGGAAATCAAGCTCGCCAAGATGCTAAAGGAAGCCATTCCTTCCATGGACAAGGTCCGGTTTGTGAATTCCGGCACAGAAGCAGTCATGACGACGATCCGTGTTGCACGGGCCTATACGAAGCGAAACAAGATCATCAAATTTGCAGGTTGCTACCACGGTCACTCGGATCTGGTACTCGTAGCCGCAGGCTCCGGCCCGTCCACGCTGGGCATACCGGACAGTGCAGGTATTACGACCAACATTGCGAGCGAGGTGATTACCGTGCCCTTCAATGATCTGGACGCGTTGCGCCAAGCCCTGGAGCGTTGGAGCGATGATGTGGCAGCCGTCATGGTCGAGCCGATTGTCGGCAATTTCGGCATGGTGATGCCGCAGCCCGGTTTTCTGGAAGGGCTATGCTCGATGGCACGGGCGAATGGCTCACTCGTCATCTATGACGAGGTCATTACTGCGTTCCGCTTCCACTACGGCTCCACCCAAACGTACGCCGGGTTGCACAATCATGATGCGATTCAGCCGGATTTGACCGCGCTGGGTAAAATCATGGGCGGCGGCCTGCCGATCGGTGCCTACGGCGGCAGCAAGCATGTAATGGAGCAGGTTGCTCCACTCGGCCCGGCTTATCAGGCGGGCACCATGGCGGGCAACCCGGCTTCCATCTCGTCAGGCATTGCATGCCTTGAAGTCCTTCAAGGCGAAGGCGTGTATGAAGAGATGGAACGTCTCGCTGTGAGACTGACGGACGGCATCGCTTCCTCAGCCGAGCGCCATGGCGTGCCGTTGACGATTAACCGCATCCGTGGAGCATTCTCCACCCATTTTTGCGATCATCCGATCACGAACTACGATGAGGCACAGGATACAGACGGCGAAGCGTTCGCTTCCTTCTTCCGTCATATGCTGGATCGCGGTATTCATCTGGCCCCATCGAAGTACGAAGCATGGTTCCTCACAACGGCACACACAGATGAAGACGTGGATGCTACGCTGGAAGCGGCGGACGATTCTTTCCGTGCGATGGCACAGGGCAAGTAAGCAGATCGGTACGACATGATGGAATCTTGATAGGATAAGGGCCGGAAGCAGCTTTAAGGACTGGGATATCCCACCTTTGAGACTGCCTTCCGGCTTTTTTTAATTTGCCAACTGTACCCGTACAGTTGTACATTTTATGGATTGTATCAAATGACACCATCCGGGTATATTGGGAGGAGCAACATGTTGAAATCATTCAGCGCAGGCTAATTAAAAAAAATGCCTGCGCCATTCATTACGGAGGTTTATCATGCACAGTCGTTCCAAAACTGGAGCCGCCTATTTGGCTGCTCTCAGCTATGCCGCTATACTCGGTTTTTCATTTTTGTTTGTGAAGCTGACGGTCACGGAAGCCAGCCCGCTGGATGTAATCGCCCACCGCTTTGCTTTGTCTTTTATCGCTTTGACGGTTCCGGTAGTGTTGGGCTGGATCAAGATTAACATCACGCGGCGAGATATCCTGCGTATTTTACCGCTGGCGCTGCTCTCGCCTTTAGTGTATTTTCCATTGCAAGCCTTCGGACTGATGAGCACCTCTTCATCGGAAGGAGGCATTATTCAGGCAACCGTTCCCATCTTCACGCTGCTGCTGGCGTCCTATTTTATTAAAGAGCGGACTACGGTTGTCCAAAAGCTTTCCTTGCTGCTCTCTGTAGCAGGCGTTATTTTTATATTCGTGATGAAAAGCGGAGCGTCCATGGCCTCCAATAGCTTTGGTGGTATTCTTTTGCTCGTGCTCTCTGCTGTTTGCCTATCCGGCTATAACGTGCTGGCTCGTCCATTAACACAAAAATACAGTCCGATGGAGTTGACCTATGTTACCTCCATTTTGGGATGTATCGTTTTTAACTTGGTGGCCCTGGGATATCATGCCATAGACGGCTCCATGAGCACTTATATCGCTCCCCTGGTAAAGCCTGATTACTGGCTGGCACTGGCTTATCTGGGCATTCTGTCTACCCTCGTCACCTCGCTGCTATCAAGCTTTGCCTTGAAGTGGATCGAAGCCTCGAAAATGAGTGTTATCGGTAATTTATCTACTCTCATTTCCATGATGGCAGGTGCTTATATTTTGAAGGAGCAGCTCGCATACTATCATATTGTCGGGGCAGTTATTATCATTATCGGGGTATTGGGCACCAATTTTGGAGGTCGGAGAAGCTTCGAGCCGCGAAAAGCGTCTGCTGCAAAACCACTAAAAGTGGACTGAAGCCATATAAATGCTCACGGTTGTAACACAAAAAAGAAATCCCCGAGTTGGAATAATCCACCATCTTGAGGATTTCTTTTTCAGCTCATCTATTTTACTTGACCCATATTTCAGCCTTCAACCGGGTACGCCATGACACTCATTAGCGCCAGTTCCGGCTGTGTCGTGTCTAGTCTGCTATATTGTACAATCACCGGTACGTCGCTGGTGACCGTAATCGCATAGGGAATGCCTGCCGGAATCCGTTCGCCATCCCTCTCCAGCGAGGCCGTGCGGATATGGCGGGTTCGTCTTCCTTCTATCACCTCGACCAATCCTTCCAGCGGCTCACGGTCTTCAAAATAGATGTCTATACTCAGCTTGGCCGCTTGAGTTCCACAGTTCAGCACACATATACTCTCATGACTAAGCAGCTCTCCCCGGCTTTCGGGTGGAATATATCCATCGGGAATCACCCAGAATAAGCCGCCCCGCGGCTGGTTTACTTTTTCCTGAGGAAGCTCCGTATTTCCCATGCTATCCGACTCCTTTCACCTAAAATACTTGCGCATCCCTATACTGTCCTCAATTATCCAAATGGATTCTCCTTGGTACGCAGCAGTTGAGCCAGAAAGGCGAGCGCCAGTCCCTGTCCCCAGCCCTGAATGCGTTTGTATGGTACGTTGCGGTAGCCATCAATATCGTTCATCACGGCGGTTCCAGCGGATACACCCGTCACGGTGCCGTCCTCCTTGATTCGGGAAAGAATACCGTCGATCGCCTTTTGTGTGTATTTGTTAAACAGTCGCCCCTGCATAAGCAAAGCCGTCGCAATGCCTGCGGAGCCTGAGGTTTCCAGATAGGAGGTTTCATCATTCAGCACCGTATGCCACAGCCCTTCCGGGGATTGCAGCCGTACCAGCGCACTGAGCTGGTCACGCAGCGAACCGTCGATGATCATGTAGGATGGATGCTGCACCTCCACGAATTTCAGCGCTTTTGCCATTGTGATTGCAGCCCACGAATTTCCCCGTGCCCAGTAAATACCTGACATCCGGCTTTGGTTCGCATGATCCCAGCCGTGATAATATAAATTCGTATCCGGGTCCTGCAAAAATTCCTCATGCCCGTGATATTGCCGGATACCGTCCTCCCAATATTCCTTGTTACCCAGCAGATGACCAATGCGCAGCAAATAATAGCCTGCCATAAACATCGTATCCACCCATGCTTGCTGCGGAAATACATCATGAACTGAATTCACCGTATGCTGGAAAATGCCGTCGGCGAACCGCTCAGCTTTCTTCGCCAGAAATTCCGCCATTTCGGTGGCGATATCCAGGTACTTTTGCTCTCCTGTAGCCTGATACAGCGTCAGCAAGCAGTGTCCCACAGACACACCGTTCACCGAGAGCGGTGGAAGTCCATCTGCAATATTTTCATCGACCCATTCCTTTAATTGGATCAAATACTCCTCGTTCCCTGTTGCTTCATAGGCTTCACACACACCGTAAAAGGCCACACCACCCGGCCAATCCCAGCTATAGTCCATTTGAAATGTGCGTTCCACCATCCGGTCGATCACCTGTTTAATTTGTTCCTCATCAAAAATCAATGCAGGCATGTCCTCATCTCCCCCTTTGGTAATTTCCACGTTAATTTCCTCCTTGACACCCGTTCGAGAAATCACCGTCCGTCTATCGCAAATACATGCGTAAGGGCTGTAAATCCAGCTCCTTCACAGCATCCGCCACCATATCTGCTATACAGACCGCACCGTTCTCATGAAAATGTGTATTATCCTCCAAGCCACCGGAAAAGTTCATGTATTCACCAGGCAGCAGCCACATAAAAAGCTCTTTGCTTTCCTCAGGACCCAACTGCTCATATAACTCCTGCGTGCGGGCAGACAAATCAATCAGCGACACATCTGCTTCTTCCGCCAGCTCGCGAACCGCTGTTACATAGTCACCATGTGTGTCGGATAACGTGCCATCCCCATTAAAATAGCGACGATGCACAGGCGTAACCAGCACTGGAGTAGCCCCACGGCTTCTGGCTCCGTCGATATAGAGGCGCAGATGCTCCGTATAGGTTGTAAAAGGCTCTGTAGCCCGCTCCGGATCAGGCTTCTCATCATTATGACCGAACTGGATGAACAGGAAATCTCCCGCTTTCATTTCGGCCAAAATGACGTCCAGCCGTCCTTCGTCCACGAAGCTTTTGGAGCTTCTTCCCGATACGGCGTGATTATCCACGCAGACATCATGCTTGAACAGGGCTGGCAAAGCCTGGCCCCAGCCTGTATACGGATAGCCGGATGCGTCCTGATCCGTAACCGTGGAATCTCCGGCCAGGAACAGCCGGAGGGTCTGTGGCGCTGGCGCAATCTCCAGCGCATTGAGCCGCGGCGCGGTGCCCGATACGGCGAGGCGCAGCTTGCCGCCTCTGACGGGCACCGCAAACCGGGCCTCTGTGAACTGGCCCGGCAGCGTGTGTAACGGGGGCAGCACATGCTTGCCCTCGCCGGCTTTGAGCCGCGTGAGCGTCTGCGCGAGCGGATCGCCGAGCAGCACGGTGACGAGATACATCCCGTCCTCCGGTACATCGGCGACAAACGCAGTTCCCAGCGGGATGCAAAAGCGGCTTTGCAGCCGTGCGAGCGTATCCTTGGGTGCGGTTACGCCGTATAATCGCCTTTCCCGACCATACACATGATCCACGTCCTCAAACCCGTAGCCCTGCTCAGCAGTATACGAGCAATCCGGGGGGACTCCTGTGTAGCCATCCGCAGGCTCGCCCGGACCAAAATCAAACTTCCACATGCCACTCACCTCTCCGCTATAACCCTTAGCTCCACTTTATCCCTTTAAGCCACTTGAGCTCATTCCTTGGACAATTTGCTTCTGGAAGGCGAAGAATACAGCGATAACCGGAACCAGGCTCAAAATGGACATCGCGAACATCCCACCCCAGTTAGAGGCCGATTCGCTATCAAGGAACATTTTAAGTGCCATAGATACGGTATATTTATCCGGCGAATTCAGATACAGCACCGGACCCAGAAGATCCTCCCACTTCCAGTAGAAAGAGAAGATGGCTGCCGTAGCCAGCGAGGATTTGAGCAATGGCAAAATAATTTGGAAATAGAGCCGGAATTTACCGCATCCATCAATCGTCGCTGCTTCATCCAGCTCTATCGGTATCGTTCGGATAAACTGGACCATCAGGAAGATGAAGAACGGCATCCCGAAAAACGATGGCACGACCAGTGGCAAAATCGTATTGACCCAGCCGAGCTTGGTGAAAATGATATATTGCGGTACCAATACCACATCCCCTGGCAGCATAAGCGTCATCATCATCAGGGCAAACCAAAAGTTACGCCCCTTGAATTGCATACGCCCGAAGCCAAATGCGATTAATGAGGAGGAAAGCACCGCTCCTATCGTTGCAATCAAGACAATCGTGAGCGAATTAAAAATGTACGTGCCGAAGCTGTATCCACTTGTGCCCTTCCAGCCCGTCACATAGTTTTGCCAAATCCATTCTGTAGGGAACAAAGAACTTGCCGTGACGAATATCGTCCGACTCTCCTTGAACGAGCTGAACAGCATCCAGAATACGGGATACAGCATCAGGAGCGCCAGCGCAGCGACCAGAATGTGATAGATCGGCCATTTGAACGTTTTCCATGCCATCGGTATCAGCGCCCCTTTTCCGTTTCATAGAATACCCAGTATTTGGATGTTAAAAATAAAATGCCTGTCAGTATCGCGATCATAATGAGCATGACCCAAGCCATAGCCGCTGCATATCCCATATTGCTAAACATAAACGCCTGTCGGAACAAATATAGCGAATGCAACATCGTTCCATCCATCGGACCGCCCTCGCCCTTGGAAATAACGTAGGCCGGAACAAAGGTCATAAAGGCGCTGATCGTCTGCATAATCAGGTTAAATAAAATAATCGGACTGAGCAGCGGCAGCGTAATACTGAAGAATTTTCGCACTGGCGAAGCGCCGTCCACGCTGGACGCCTCGTACATTTCAACCGAAATATTCTTCAAGCCGGCCAGAAAAATGAGCATGGAGGAGCCGAATTGCCATACGGACAAGGTAATCAGCATCGCAAGCGAAGCATTCGGATCACCAAACCATTTCACCGGAGTTGCCCCCAAGGCCAAAAGCAAGCTGTTTACAATGCCTTCATTACTGAAAATGTTGCGCCACATGATGGACACCGCAACGCTGCCCCCGATAATGGACGGCAGATAGTACATCGTCCGATACGTGCCAACCATACGCGATTTGGTATTCAAAATCATAGCTACAAACAGTGCGAAAATCAGTCTCAGCGGAACACCGACCAATACATACGTAAACGTAACCCTAATCGAATTCCAATATTTCGGGTCGGCTGTGAACATTTTTTCAAAGTTCCCCAGACCAATCCATTTGGGCGGGGTGAACAGGTTGTAGGATGTAAAGGACAGATACAACGAAATAAACATCGGAATTAATGTAAATGCCAGAAAGCCCAAAATAAACGGGCTGATA
The DNA here is from genome assembly GCF_050467685.1 of Paenibacillus sp. NRS-1782. Taxonomy (NCBI): domain Bacteria; kingdom Bacillati; phylum Bacillota; class Bacilli; order Caryophanales; family Paenibacillaceae; genus Paenibacillus; species Paenibacillus sp. NRS-1782. Next base: position 13,940 of record NZ_JBITPH010000046.1, on the reverse strand, counting down.
AACGCATATCCGGTCATATTGGCTCTCAAGCTCTGATGATTTCGCAAGCTCATCAAGCCTCCCTTCTGTTGCATTTTGTTGATTAGCCAATCTAATTATATTTATAATTCGTTGTTACATGTATTTCATTATGATATATAGAAGCAGCTTCTGCGGTTTGTTCGTCGTATTAACCGTGCGAAATCATGCTATCACTACGCACGGTTAACTTAACGAAACGGACCTGCGCCCCTATGTCAAAACGGTGTCAGACTCCTAAGGAAGTCATTGCGCTAATTACTGCTTGTTATTCGCGAGGATGGTATTCGCATCAGCCCGGAATTTGGCCGCTGCATCCTCCGCCGTCATCTGCCCGAAATTGACCTGCTCAATATAATCGGTCAGGGTCGCAATTACTTCCGGTGATCCAACGGGCGGCGGTGGACTCATTGGAGAAGCCTTTGGCTCCATGGAAGCCACAAAATCAAACACCTGCTTCGTAGGCTCGCTCAGCTCTGCCACTACAGCTTCCTTGATTTTGGCGGAAATCGGTACGCCCCGCTCACCTTTAATCAATTTATTCGCTTCTACATCATTCATCCAGAAATCAATAAACTTAGCGGCTTCATCCTTCACCTGTGAGTGGGAAGCGACCGCCCAGTACATCGTAGGCTGCATGTAGATGCCTTTTTCCATATTCGGTCCAAACATTGGAGCCAACGCCATCGGGCGGTTAACAACCTGCTGTAAGCCTACATACTGATTGGACCATTGCCAAACGCCGATGCCCTTTTCTTTTACAACATCGGATTCCTCAAGAATCCCCTTGGTCTGGTTCATGACTTCAGGAGTCGGGGTCGCTCCTTTTTTAATGAGATCAGCCAATCCGCCAAAGAATTCGGCAAACAGCTTATCGTCGTCATACCCCAAGCCTGTTCCTTCCGCATTGTAGAGAGACTTTCCATGTGTACGCAAATAGTAGTGGAAGAAAATATCGGCAGCCATAGTGCTATCGAAGTGAACTTTATTGGAGGCTGCCTTCAGAGCCAGCTCTTTGTATTGATCCCATGTCCAGTTGTCAGGAATTTTGTCTATGCCCGCTTTTTTGAGTAACGTCGGGTCATACTGGAAGCCCAGCACATTGACACCTGTTGGAATACCATATTGCTTTCCAGCAATTACGCCGGTTGTGAGTACATTTTGGTTCACATCAGCGACCTGGATTTTTTGATTCAGGTAAGGCGCAAGATCCTCCAGTTGACCATTCTTCGCATATTGGCTAATGTACGAAATGTCCATTTGTACGATATCCGGCAGCTGGTTTGCCGCAGCCTGTGGGGCGAGCTTTTTCCAATAGTCATCAAAAGAGGCATATTCCACATCAATCGTCACATTCGGATTTTTCTGCTTATACAGGTCAACAACCTTCTGCGTATATTCATGACGCGTATCCGATCCCCACCAAGCGATCCGTAGCTTTACCTTCCCGTCTGCATTTGTGCCCGAATTGCCACCGTTGCTCGCTCCGCTGCATGCCGTCGTCAGTACGAGCAGCATAGCCATGACCAGAAACCATCCCTTTTTGCCCACTTATCTCTCCCCTTTTCGCTGTTCTAGAAAGGAGCCGTGTTACAAGTGACAACGTATTTACGCAAAATTGATAGCGTTTACATTTGCTCCTGTTGTTATTTTCCCAAAAGCAGAGAAGCATTGGAATACACAAATCAGATTTCCTGAGTTTAAAAAACAGAGGGGCTCCAGCGCTCATCCCCGTTCGTGTGACTTGATGTACTCGGATGGGGTCATGCCCGCCCATTTTTTGAATACCTGGCTGAAATATTGGGCGTTTCCGCCGAAGCCGAACCATTCGGCCAGCTCGAATACCTTCACGTCTCCTGTTTCCCGAATATGCTCAGCCGCACGTTCGATCCGATAGCGATTAACGTAATGTGAAAAGTTTTCACCCGTTACCTTTTTGAAGATTTTTCCTAGGTAGTCGGAATTCATGTACAGCATTTGGCCTGCCACTCCGTTCAGGGACAGATCGGATTTTCGATAGTTTTGCTCAATAATGGTGATCACTTTATCAACCGTGGAGGATTGACGGCTCACATTGCTCTTATAGTAGATTGCGGTCATTCGTCCGGCGGCCTCCTGCACGAAGGATTTAAGAGAAGCAAGCGTTTTTTGCTCTGCCAGCACAGCCATTCGGCTCGTAAACTCGGAGCGCTCCTCTTCAGGGCATATACGGATCATGGCGGCATACAGCTGAAGCACATAGGAACGGGTCACCGAAATTTCCAGCTTCATACGGGACAGGATACCGAACAGCCGATCTACCTCCTGTACCACCTCCTCCGTATTTCCCGCCTTAATCAGCAGACCAAACTTTTCCTCGTCCAGCTCCAGATCCGCCATCTCCCGGGGTTCTGCGGCCGCCAAATCCTCCTTCGTAATCAGGCTGCCCTCCCCGGTATAAAAACGGTGATTCATACAATGCAGTGTCTCCCTGTACATCCCCCTCGAGTGCTCCATACTGTCCGACTCGCTAACTGCAACCGTTACCTCCAGCTTGTAAAAACGGCGAAATGTCGCACGTACCGCGTCAAGCTGCTCCATCAGCCCGGACGTATCGCCCCCGCTTTCCAGCACAATGAGCAGCTGACCTTGCATCGTTGTCCCGAGCAGGACATCCTCCATTAAATCTGCCGCAATATTTTGCAGCGCAAACAAATGCTCCGGCTCATGGGATTCCTCGACTCGCAGCAGCAGCATTCGAACCTGCTTATCTTGCAGCTCCAGACCGAATAACCGCTCATAAAAAGCGATATCCCGACTGCCGTACGTTTTATAGGAAATAAACTCCTTCAAAAAATGCTCCTTCACATGAGGCAGCATACGCTGAAAATCAAGCTTCATCCGGTTCACGAACTGCTTGCGTTCCTCCTGTTCCTCTCGTTCCTGCCCCAACTCGGTCAACGCCTCATGAATTTGACGCTCGTTGCAGGGCTTTAACAAATAATGTTTTACACCGTATTGCATGGCCCGACAGGCATAATCAAAATCCTTATAGCCGGACAACAAAATGAAACGAACATCCGGGAAATGCTCCGTCGTTTTGGCAACCAGGCCGATGCCATCCAATCCAGGCATAGAAATGTCGCTGATCACAAAATCAGGCGGGCTGGCCTGAATCTGATCATAGGCCTCAATCCCGTTGCGTGCTGTACCGACCAGCCTCGTACCCGCCTTGCCCCAATCGACCACCTGTGATATGCCTTCCAAAATCATACGCTCATCATCAACCAGCAGCACCTTGTACATGATCCTGTTCCCCTTTCACATATGGAATACAGACATGAATCGACGTTCCTGTTCCTGACTCGCTATGCAGTTCTATCCCCCATGGTGTACCAAACGTCAGGTCAATCCGCTCCTGAATGTTCGCAAGCCCAATACCCTGCCCCCGTGTAGCAACCTGCCCGCTCCGTAGCTGCTCCAAAAAATCCTGCGTCATGCCCGCTCCGTCATCCTCGACTCGCAGCAGCAGCGCACCTTCTTGCTCCCGGGCAATGATAGCAATCCGACATGGCTCAATTCGCGGCTCCAGCGCATAATGAATCGCATTCTCCACCAAGGGCTGGAGCGTCAGCTTCGGAATCTGCGCGTCCATCAGTTCTTCCGGTACATCCAAATGGAAAACGAGACGTTCATCGAAGCGCGTTTTTTGGATCGTTACATAACTTCGCACAATGTCCAGTTCTTTCCGAAGTGGAATGAGCTGCTCCTCAAAACTGACCGCACTGCGTAACAGAAATGCAAGCGCCTCTACCATTTCCGAGATACGGTCCTGCTTATTCGCCTTGGCGAGCCAGTTCACAGACTCCAGCGTGTTATACAAAAAATGTGGATTAATCTGCGCCTGAAGCGCCTTTAGCTCCGTCTCTCGCAGCAATAGCTGCTTTGCAACATTCTCATTAATCAGCTCACGGATACGGCGGATCATCTTCTTATAGGTCCGGTGCAGCAAGCCCACCTCATCCTGTGTGGAAAGCGGAACTGCACCGAGTGCTTCCTCCTCCAGACGGTCGAGATCTCCTTTTTCAATTTTACGCATGTTCTGGATTAGTTGAACGATCGGCTTCGTAATACTGCCAGATAATCGGGCTCCCAGTGCCAGCGCAATTAGAAGCATTATTACAAAAATAGCGCTTACAATTTCTTTGATGATCGTAATACTGCGAAACATATCATCAAAGGGGGTCATATGCAAATACGTCCAGCCCGTATAAGAGGATTTGATCTGGGCTGCGAAAAAGGTCCCGCCTGTGTAGGTCACAATTCCGTAAGGCTGCTTCCGCGCAAGCTCAGCCTGCATATCACTCTCACTCAAAGGCGAGGTTTCGGGATAAATCATCTGCTTGCCATCTGTAATCATCAGCTGTCCATCACGACCGGAGGTCTGCACACGATCCGCTACAATTCGGTCAATCCGCACACGAATCGCAAGCGTTCCGAGCCCATTTAACGTAAAATTGGTATCTGTAAAGGATTTGAATTGCCGCGCTGCCAGTAAGGAGGAGTGACCTGCCGCATACCATGCGTTGGAGCCGTCATATTCGTCTGCCAGCATAGACAGAGTGGAGCGAAGCTCCTGGGGAATGCCCTCGCGGTTGCCCGCACTCATGACTTGCCCTTCTTTGTCGATCACCATCATGGAGTAAATATAAGTTTCAGAGCCGGCAAAGGCGATAAGCCTGTTCGTTATTTTTTTACGCAGTACCATTTTAACGTAAGGCGAGGTTTCTCTTTCCAATTGTAGTAAATAACGCTGAAGCTGTTCGTCTGTTGTCACCTTGAAGGTAACTTTTTCCACATCCTTCAGCTCATTTTCAATACCGATTGAAGAAATATTGAGCACTTCGGATGTCTTTTTATACATTTGATTATCATAAATATGAAATACGTATTTAAGTATGACTGCAACAACCGCAAAATTAACCAGCATGAGCACCGTAATCAGCAGTACCATTTTATGATGGATTCCGGCATTTTTGAAAGCGCTCTTAAAATAAGTGATCAGTGGATGTCGCCTCCTTCGCTCATCATGCCCGTACCAGCATGGAATGGAGATTGCACGATAAAGCTGTACATCATACAAAATACCCCATGCCTTGGTCATTCGGCAAGAGGTATTTGTGTTCGCTCAGCGTTGGTCGGTTGGTTCCGATTTGTCCGCCTTGCTCATATATTCATCGTATCGGTCATCCAGTTCCCGTGCCATGCTGCGGTATTTACGCGTCTCTTCCACAATAGGGTCGATATGGGTTTGAATCCGCACCTCATATTTAGGAGTGAGCCGTTCGCGTTTTTTGGCCTCATTCTCACGAATTTCGCCTTCCGTCAGCAATTCACTGAGCTCACGCTCCAATTCCTCGGATTGGCCCATCATCCTTCCTCCTTCAGCAATAAGCGATATAGGTGTATTATAACCCGGTTGCGTCTGCTTCTTTCAATACTTGAATGAGTTGAGAATGAATAGCCGTATTCGTCGCTGCAATATGTCGCACGCTAAGGTCATAAGGTCGGCCCAGCGTATCTGTGATCGTTCCTCCCGCTTCATGTACCAGCAAAGCGCCCGCTGCTACATCCCAGGCATTCAAACCGATTTCACAATAGGCTGACAGCCGTCCCGATGCCACATAAGCCAGATGCAGGGCTGCCGAGCCGAGTGCCCGAATGCCTCGTACCTGGGGTGTAAGTGCCTGTGCAATCTTCATATTCAGCGGCTGTGCAAAAGTGCGGTCCGGCGGGAAGCCGATGCACACCAGACTGTCTCCCAGTGTTTCTTCTCTGGATGCCCTCATCAGATTGCCATGTACATACGCGCCTTTACCTTTTTCAGCCACAAACATTTCGTCGCGGGACGGATCATAAATGACACCAACAATTACCTCTCCACGGTGGGCCAAGGCGATAGATACACTGTAGTACGGCAGGCTGTGTACAAAATTGGTTGTACCGTCTACTGGATCAATAATCCACAAATATTCCTCTTCACGAGCAGCCTCCAATGCACGGGCCGAAGCCTCGGCACCCGGCTCTACCCCCTCTTCGCCCAAAATGGCATGGTCGGGAAAATGCGTGAGAATCAGTCTGCGGATCATCTGCTCCGCACCTTTATCCACTTCGGTCACCAGGTCCGTTGGGGACTGCTTGGTGCTTAACTGCTCCACGGTGCCCAGTCTGCTTTTGATCCATTCCCCTGCTTTGGATGCCGCGTTAATGGCCACGGCGGTATAGCTTTTTCCTGATACAATATAGGGAACCTTTTCGTTTTCATGTTCGTTCAACGTGTTCACTCTACTTTCTATATCATTGTTACGTGGTTTACGAAGCTGCACAACAGCACAGTCTCTTAACCATCGCTGTTAAAGTACAACTTTTATAGTTACACAATCTATTATACACAATATATTCCATAAAGTTTCTCTATTTGGAAACTTATCCGCAGAATTCTATTCTTTAAGGCGTAATTTCCGCCGAAGCCCCAACTAGCACCTTTACTCCGTCACCTTCTCGTACACGCAGTTCCTTCATCAGCCCGAACAGCGCTTCATCCTTGCGTTTGGCTACCAGCATAACTCTCTAATTCGGCGTTCATCTGCCCTTCACTTGTTTATTGCGCTCCAAAAAACATTTCATCCGCCAATGCGGTCTGAACTCTTGCTTCCTCTTCATTCAGCTTGCGAATGAGGATCATTTCAACCTCGGTCACTTCGTCGCCCTGAAAATTGATTTCGGCAATACAGCCAACAATCTGCACGATGGCTACTGCTACATTGTCCACGCTGTAAGCGATGACCTTCTGACCTGTGGGGAACACACGCAGGCCGGATTTAACCATTTTGCCACGTCCGTATTCCAGCAGTTCATACAATTCCTGTTCGCTCTTGAATTTGCACACCGAGTTAAATTCGGTTTGAAAGCCCATGTTTAGCCGCCACCTTTCGTGATTATGGATTCTTGCAAATCCTATTGCATACCCTGTACATGAACAAAAAGGGGGGTGATCAGCTCCCCCTCGGTTCGTTTTATGAATTCTCGTAATGCAGCGCAGACCTGCGCTCATAACGCTCCAGTGCGAGGGCAATCATGCGGTCCAGCAAGCTTTGGTAGGATACGCCCGTTTCTCTCCACAGCAATGGATACATACTGAACGGCGTAAAGCCTGGCATCGTGTTTACTTCATTAATAAAAATATGTCCGTCCGAACGTCTGACGAAGAAATCGGCACGGGAAATCCCGCACCCCTCCAGAGCGCGGAATGCTTGCAATGCAGCTTCACGGATATGATCCGCCACTTCCTCGTCCAACGGTGCCGGAATGAGCATCTCCGATTGGCCGTCCGTGTATTTGGCAGCATAATCGTAATAGTCGCTGGACGATACAATTTCGCCCGGTACCGATGCAATCGGCTCGTCGTTGCCGAGTACGCTGACCTCAATCTCGCGGGCATCGACATACTCCTCCACAATGACCTTCAGATCAAATTGTAGAGCCAACTCAACTGCCTTTTCCAGTTCTGCCCGGTTCGTGGCTTTGGAAATGCCGACACTTGATCCCAGATTCGCCGGCTTGACGAAGCACGGGTATCCCAACTCAGTTTCCATGTTGCGCACCAGATCATGACTGGTTTGTGACCACTGTGTACTGTTAAAATAACAGTATTTCACTTGCGGCAATCCCGCATGCTCAAACAGCTTCTTCATGACGCCTTTGTCCATCCCTGCGGCAGAAGCCAGCACTCCCGCACCGACATAAGGCATATCTGCCATCTCGAACAAGCCCTGAATCGTTCCGTCCTCACCAAAGGTGCCGTGCAGCAGCGGGAACAGCACATCCAGCGTCTGCTCTCCGTACAGCTTGCCGAACAACGTATCTAATGCCGCCTTCGTACCGGCCTCTGTGCGCTCCAGCTTCAATTGCTCTACAGAAGCCAAAGGTGCGTCAAGCAGCGATCCTCTGCGCCAATCGCCAGCCTTCGTAATATAAAAAGGAATAATCTCGTATTTCTCATAATCAAAAGCGTTCAGTACCGCATACGCCGTTTGCAGCGAAACCTCATGCTCACCCGATTTGCCGCCGTACACCAGCCCTACGGTCAATTTTTGTTTTGCCATGCCTATCCTCCGCTTTCCTGCTTTCGTCATTGTGCCTGATTTGCGTCACTGTACCTGTTATAAATCATCTCATTTAAAAATAGTCGGCGATGTGATAAAAGCGATATACCGTGTTGTCCGTCCACGCATACGAATTCTTGTAGTCCCAATAACGATGTCTGGAGCTTACCGTATGCGCATTGACAAGCGGCATGCCACCCGCATCAAAGGCCGTTACCACCGTGCTGTGCTGAAAGATGCCGTCACCATCCCAATCATAAAAAATGACGTCTCCCAGCATAAGCTGCTCCGGACGGCTCACCTGCTCGGCGGTCAACCCCCACGAGCTGGAGCTCAAATACCGCTCCAGACTGTTGGAAACTGCCCAACTGTAGCTCCACAGTTCACGTCCAGCGACCCGTCCTTTGTACCACCAACCCGATTCTCTTTTACCAGTATAGTGGATCGGTGCGCCCCCTGCAAAGAGGCATTGCGAGATATAATTGGTGCAATCCACATCAAAACCCTCAAACTCCGGGTTGAAGCTATCCCACCACTGATCCGCATAGGCTGCCGCCTCTTCCCGGCGATATCGGCTGGGGCGTGCTGATGAGCCAAAGCCCAATACACCTTGGTTCAGCAGCGGCAGATTCCCTCCCTGATTAAACGAAGCCTGTTCAAAAGGAACCTCTCCCCCCGCTGGCTTCCTTTCTGCCGGATCACGCTCGATTCTTGCTACCTGCCAGGCTTCCCCCTCACGCGTGAACATCAGACGTTCCCGTTCAATCCGATCCTCCCGGTGAGTCATCCCGCCTTTTTCGTAAAAGAGCCGGACATGCAGTTGTACATCCACCATAGCCTCCTCTGGCGTATCCTGCACAATTCGCAGCGGCTTGGCGCGTGTTTCACTACGTAAGGGAACGGCGTTCCGCTCGTTATACCACTGTTCCAATCTGGCTGTACGGGCCGCACGCTCCATCCGCTGGCCTACCTCCAGATATTCATCCGGCTGCGGAGCGCCGTTCACCTCACTCCGGTTATATTGGTTCACATAAGCAAAAAGGGCCTGCTTCCATTCGCGCTCCCCCATCCCTGTCCCTCCATTTCCGTCCCGCCATCCTTGTTTGGGGATAGCGGGAATACCGTATAACTTTCTTAATTTCCTCTATAGCCTGATATGGCTCTCTATCTATAAGTATGAATCTCTAAAGCTTGGTATGAACACCGAAACACGAGAAAGAGGAACGTTTTATTTTTCAGGCTTCGGCGCATAAATTAGGCTAAAAAAACTTTACGGAATCGAGTGAAAACGGTATACTTAATTCAGAAACATTATTTTGAAATTAAGTTTCATCTAATGAAACCTCCAGAAATCTTCTTCTGCTCTATTATGAAAATAGCGGTTATCTATAGGTTAATCGGTTATTCTTCAGATCAGCTATGCTGCTTTCATGAGAGCGCAACCAATTTAAGCCAACTGTGCAAGACGTCTAAAAAAACGACATCCCTATTTTCCCTCAGGCATCTACTTTAAGGAGGTAATACTTATGTCAGGAAAAGATCAATTCTCCATTGCCCGCAGTCTCGAAGTTAACGGCAAGCCTTACCGTTATTACAGTCTCAAGGCACTGGAGGAACAAGGAAAAAGCGGTATCGCCAAGCTGCCTTTCTCCATTAAAGTGTTGCTGGAAGCCGCTGTGCGCCAATTCGATGGACGTGCGATTACAGAAGAGCATGTGCAGCAGCTTACAGGCTGGGCTGAGGATCGTGACACCAACAAGGAAATTCCATTCATCCCTGCACGCATCGTGCTTCAGGATTTTACCGGCGTTCCGGTGGTTGTCGATTTGGCAGCCATGCGCGATACTGTGAAAAAAGCGGGCGGCGACCCGAAACAAATTAACCCGCTCGTACCCGTCGATCTCGTTATCGACCACTCGGTCATGGTCGATGCCTTCGGTACCAGCGATGCGCTGGATTATAATATTAATGTAGAATTTGAGCGTAACGAGGAACGGTACCGTTTTCTGCGCTGGGCGCAAACGGCGTTCAACAACTTCCGTGCCGTGCCACCGTCCACGGGGATCGTCCATCAGGTCAATCTGGAGTATCTGGCATCCGTGGCCGCCACCAAAACCATTGATGGCGAAACCGTCGTCTTCCCGGATTCCCTCGTCGGAACGGATTCCCATACGACGATGATAAACGGCCTGGGTGTTGTCGGCTGGGGCGTTGGCGGAATTGAGGCAGAGGCGGGTATGCTGGGACAACCGCTGTATTTTGTCACACCGGATGTTATCGGCTTCAAGCTGACAGGCAGTCTGACGGAAGGCTCTACTGCCACCGATCTGGCACTCACTGTAACCCAAATGCTGCGTAAAAAAGGCGTAGTCGGCAAATTCGTGGAATTTTACGGACCCGGCTTGGCTAACATCAGCTTGGCTGACCGTGCAACGGTTGCCAATATGGCACCGGAATACGGCGCAACGGTTGGCTTCTTCCCGGTTGATGCGGAAACGCTGGCTTACCTGCGCAGTACCGGACGTTCTGATGAGCAAGTGAGTCTTGTCGAGGAATATTACAAAGCGCAAGGCATGTTCCGCACCTCCGACACGCCGGACCCTGTGTTCAGCGATACGATTGAGCTGGATCTGGCTTCGGTTGTACCAAGTCTCGCGGGTCCCAAACGTCCGCAGGACCGTGTTGAGCTTAGCCGCATGAAGGAAACCTTTGAAGGCATTATCCGTACCCCTGTGGACAAAGGCGGCTACGGACTGAGTGATGAAAAGATCGCACAGAAAATTCCGCTGATCCACCCGGACGGCTCCACGAGCGAGCTGGGGACTGGTGCAGTCGTAATTGCGGCGATCACAAGCTGCACGAACACCTCCAACCCAAGCGTTATGCTGGGCGCGGGCCTGCTTGCCAAAAAGGCAGTAGAACGCGGGCTCAAAAAGCCGGGCTATGTGAAAACCAGCTTGACGCCAGGCTCCCTTGTCGTGACGGAATACCTGCAAAAGGCCGGGCTGATCGGTCCGCTGGAAGCACTCGGCTTCCATGTGGCTGGCTATGGCTGCGCGACCTGCATCGGTAACTCCGGTCCGCTTCCTGACGAAGTGAGTCAGGCCATCACAGACAACGACCTGACGGTTGGTGCGGTCATTTCGGGTAACCGGAACTTTGAGGGCCGCGTGCATGCGCAGGTCAAAGCCAACTATCTCGGCTCACCGCCACTGGTCGTCGCTTATGCGCTGGCAGGTACGGTGAACATTGATTTGGTGAATGATCCGCTCGGTTACGATCAGGACAATCAGCCGGTCTATCTGAAAGACATCTGGCCAACCTCCGAGGAAATCAAGGAAGCGACCAGCCTGTCTCTCAGCCCGGATATGTTCCGTCGTAAATACGAGAATGTGTTCACGGCCAACGAAAAATGGAACTCCATTCCGGTTCCTGAAGGCGAACTGTATGAATGGGACGAAAAATCAACCTATATTCAAAATCCGCCATTCTTTGAAAAGCTTCAGGATGGCGTGCAGGATATCCAGGAAATTCGTAATGCCCGTGTGCTTGCCCTGTTGAATGATTCGGTCACTACGGACCATATCTCACCAGCAGGCAGCATCGCTCCTTCCAGCCCGGCAGGACTGTACTTGAAGGAGCATGGCGTGGAACGCAAGGACTTCAACTCCTACGGCTCCCGTCGTGGCAACCATGAGGTCATGATGCGTGGTACGTTCGCTAACATTCGTATCCGTAACAACGTAGCTCCGGGCACCGAGGGCGGCGTGACCAAATACTTGCTGACAGATGAGGAAATGTCCATCTACGATGCATCTATGAAATATCAGGCAGCTGATCAAAACCTGATCGTTATTGCTGGTAAGGAATACGGCACAGGCAGCTCCCGTGACTGGGCAGCGAAGGGTACGCTTCTGCTGGGCGTCAAAGCCGTCATTGCAGAAAGCTTCGAGCGGATTCACCGCAGTAACCTGGTCGGCATGGGCGTGCTTCCACTGCAATTCCAGGAAGGCAACGGCTGGTCCAGCCTGGGTCTGAACGGCCGTGAAACGTTTGATATTCTCGGCATCGACAATGATGTGAAGCCAGGTCAAGAGCTTACTGTTGTAGCCAAACGCGAGGATGGCACGAAGTTCGAGTTCCCGGTCATTGCCCGTCTGGACAGCACCGTCGATATCGACTACTACCACAACGGCGGTATTCTGCAAACCGTATTGCGTCAAATGATTCAAGAATAAAGAATGAGTGAATAATGAAAATCCCCTTCAAAATGCAGTGAAAACCGCAAATTGAGAGGGGATTTTTTTAGCTCGAAGCATTCAAGAGAAAACATATGCCTATGAAAATACGAGGGTTATAAGAACTGTGATGAGATCAGATACATTTTTCAAAGTATACATAAAAACAGAAGCAGACGGAATAATAAATACAAATCGTTTTCTATGAAGGTTTAGATAGTCTACTAATTGTATAAATACGGCCTTTGGATAATTGCACATTCTCTACAAATACCTTAGTAGTCAACCACTTTAACCGATTTTTCATTCCATCAGCCATAGCTCGGAAAACTAAGGGTTGATTCACAAATTTTCCTTCCAGAAATAGAATAACTTTTACCTCCACACTTCTTTTTGTGAAATGTGTAAAATACGGAGTAAGAATCTCATTGCCACTTTTGTATGCACCTGCAAGACATGAAATCGTATCCCTCACCTTATGAGAAACTTCCAGAGCAAGACTCTTTTCGGTATTTGCAATTAGCCTCTCTTTATTCTCGATTTCATGGCCTTTGAAATTTTTAACTTCAATTAAATATATCGTTTCATCATTTAATACAATGAAATCTACTCCTTTTGAACCCTTGAGAGTATTGAAGCGGTTAGTATAAAAATTAGTCTCATCAAACTTAATAGGCAGTAATCCTTTTTTAAATTGAAAGCACAGATTGCTTTCTTCAAAGCTAATCGTGGTCATAGAACAACTCCTGCTCCCTATTATACAAGTCCATAAACTCTTCCTGAATTGGATTGTGTTGTAATTCTGAGATTAGCTTTTGAGATTCAAATTGAATATCACCTTCATCTTGATACAAGGTTATAAATCGTATATCCAGCTTGTCTTTATTGCTATATTGCCCAAAAAGGGAAAGTTCTTGTTGAAGAAAATAACTATGCGTTGTAAAGAATATTTGCACTCCCATTTCAGCTAAAGCTATAAGCATTTCTTTTAAAGCAGGAATCATTTTAGGATTGATATTTGACTCTGGTTCATCCCAAAAAAGGATTGTATTCTCAGTTAACGTTTCATTGGATATTAATTGTAGTAGGGTAGACAACTTACGATATCCTTCAGCAAGAAGTCCCATTTCTATGCTACCTAAACCTTTAGTTTTCAAATAAAACTTTTGATTTTCTAAAGCTACTTTTCCCTGAATTATACTTTCTAGTGTTCTTATCAGCTTCTTTTGATTAGCATTGAGAGGCCCCTTTCTTGTTGGAAGCAATAGAAACTTACACAGATCATAGTAGGTCTCTTCAAATGCTATATGATATTTTTCATATAAAGAAGTGAAGTTCTCTGTAGCCGAAATAATTTCTTTTGCAGGTATGTAAACATAGTTAGGGAAATTCTCATTAGATGGATAACCTGCGACTTTTATATTTTTACTAGCCAGATTTGAGAACGAAAGTTCAACATCTTCTTTATCATTAAAAATAATTTTACATACTGCTGTTCCCCTGCCTCTATTTCTTTTAACTATATAAGTTGAACTTAAGA